>JAAOZY010000194.1 GCA_012274205.1 Betaproteobacteria bacterium | reverse complement strand
GTCCTGCACCGCGGCGTAGAGATCGAGCTGGGTCTTGCCCGAGACTTTGTTGTCGAGCGCGTCGATCTCGCCGTTGAGCGCGATCAGCTCGTAGCTCTGGCGCACCGCCGCGAAAGCCGCGGCAATCGAGGCGGCGGAAGCGCCGGTCTGGTCGGCGATGCGCACGATCAGCGTGGCGCCGCCGCGGTTGATCATCGAATTGGTCAATTGCGTAGCGATGATCTCGCGCCGCAGCCGGTGCGCATGCAGCGCCTCGGGGAACAGGTGCGACATTTCCTGCGGGAAATAGCGCTCGAGCTCGCGACCTAAATACGGATCGTCCGGCACGTCGGAATCGAGCAGCTCGGAATAGAGCGAGAGCTTGGCATAGGCCAGCAGCACGGCGAGCTCCGGCCGCGTCAGCGCCAGGTTGCGCTTGCGCCGCTCGGCGATCGCCATGTCGTCGGGCAGGAACTCCACCGCGCGATCGAGCTGCGCTCGCGTTTCCAGGAGCTGCATCAGCCGCTGCTGGAAGCCGAGGTCTTCGAGCCCGCGCCGTGTGGCAAGCGAGAGCGCCAGCGTCTGCTGGTAGTTGTTGCGCAGCACCAGGCGCGCGACCTCCTGCGTCATCTCGGCGAGCAGCAAATTGCGCGCATCCAGCGTGAGCGCGCCGGCGCGCACCGGGGTGCTGAGCGCGATCTTGATATTGACCTCGACATCGGAGGTGTTGACGCCGGCGGAATTGTCGATGGCGTCGGTGTTGAGCCTGATGCCGCGCAAGCCCGCCTCGATGCGGCCGCGCTGGGTCATGCCCAGGTTAGCCCCCTCGCCGATCGCCTTGCAGTTCAACTCGGCGCCGCTGACACGGATGGCGTCGTTGGCGCGGTCGCCGGCCGCCTCGTCGCTTTCGCTCGAGGCGCGCACATATGTGCCGATGCCGCCGAAGAACAGCAGATCGACCTTCGCCTTCAGGATGGCGCGCATCAGCTCCGCCGGCGTCACCGCCTCGGCCACGCCGAACAAAGCTCGCGCCTCGGGCGACGGTCGGATTTCCTTGGATGAACGCGGATAAACGCCGCCGCCCTTGGAAATCAGCTTCTTGTCGTAGTCCTGCCAGCTCGAGCGCGGCAGGCCGAACAGCCGCTGGCGCTCGGCGAAGGCGGTTTTGGGATCGGGGTCGGGATCGATGAAGATGTCGCGATGATCGAACGCCGCCAGCAGCCTTGTGGTGTCCTCGCGCAGCAGGCCGTTGCCGAACACGTCGCCCGACATGTCGCCGACGCCGACCGCGCTGAACGGCGTCGTATGGATATTGACGTCCATCTCGCGGAAATGCCGCTTCACCGATTCCCAGGCGCCGCGCGCGGTGATGCCCATGGCCTTGTGGTCGTAGCCGGCCGAGCCGCCGGAGGCGAAGGCGTCGCCCAGCCAGTAGCCGTGCGCGACAGAAATCTCGTTGGCTATATCGGAAAAGGTGGCGGTGCCCTTGTCGGCCGCTACCACGAGATAAGGGTCATCGCCGTCATGCCGCAACACGCATTCGGGCGGATCGATCGCACCGTCCGGGGCGTAATTGTCGGTGATATCGAGCAGGGTCGAGATGAACAATCGGTAGGTGGCGATGCCTTCCGCCTGCATCTGCTCGCGCGTGGCGCCTTTCGGCATCAGCTTGGGCACAAAGCCGCCCTTGGCGCCGACCGGCACGATCACCGCGTTCTTGACCTGCTGCGCCTTCACCAAGCCGAGCACCTCGGTGCGGAAATCCTGCGGCCGGTCGGACCAGCGGATGCCGCCGCGCGCCACCTTGCCGAAGCGCATGTGCACGCCTTCGACGCGCGGCGAGTAGACGAAAACCTCATAGAGCGGGCGCGGCAGCGGCAGATCGGTGAGTTTGTGGCTTGCGAATTTCACCGCGATCAGCGGTTTGGGCTGTCCGTCTTGGTCGATCTGATAGAAGTTGGTGCGGATCGCCGCCTGCACCGCATTGACAAAGTGACGCAGGATGCGGTCCTCGTCGAGACTCTCGACCTTCTGCAACGCCTCTTCGATGCGCGCGGCGTTGTCTTTCTGTAAGACCTCGCGGGCCTGCGCGGCGTCGGGCCGCGGATCGAAGCGCGCATGGAACAGCGCGACCACGTCGCCGGCAATGCCTGAGTGCTTGACCAGCGTCGTCCACATATAATCCTGCGAATAGGGCACTCTGATCTGGCGCAGGAAGCGCGACAGCGCGCGGATCAGCGCCACGTCGCGCCAGGCGAGCGAGCCGGCGAGCGTGAGCGCGTTATAGCCGTCGTTCTCGGCCACACCCCGCATCACCATCAGGAAGGCCGATTCCAGCCGCGCCTTGCCGGCGTCGAGATCGATCGCGCCGCCGTCGCGCCGCTCCAGCAGCATGTCGTGGAACCAGGCGCCTTCGCCGCCCTGGGGCGCGATGTGGTAGGTGCGCTCGTCGACCACCCGGAAGCCCATGTTTTCCAACACCGGCACCCGCTCCGACAGCGGCAAGGGCCTCGCAAAACTCCACACTTTCAGGCCGACCGCGCGTTGTTCCTCTTCCAGCCGGTGATGGAAATCGACGCCGAGCGCGTTCTGCTCGCTCAAGGCCTCGATCATGCGGATATCGCCGGCCGCGATGGCCGGCGCGTAGGAATCCTGGAAACCGGCGGAAAACGCCTGCGCGTAGCGCTTGAACAGCATGCCGGCCGTGGCCGGCTCATGCAGCAGCGCCAGCGCGCCGGCCAGACCGTCGCTCCACGAGCGCACGATGGTCCCGATTTCCTGCTCGAGCGTGGCGCGGCTCACTTCGGGCGTGACGCCGCCGGAACGCCCGATAATGAAGTGCACGCGCACCAGCGGCCCTTCCGGGAAGAACGGATAGAACGCCGAGACCCGCCCGATGAAGACGCTGCTCAAATAATCTCCGATCTTGGCGCGGATATCGCTGTCGTAGCGTTCGCGCGGCACGAACACCAGCACCGACACAAAACGGTCGAAACGGTCGCGCCGCGCCAGCACGCGCACATGCGGACGCTCGTCGAGCTGCAGGATGGCGAGCGCAAAGCGATAGAGCGTGTCGTCGTCGACCTGGAACAGCTCGTCGCGAGGATAATGCTCCAGCACATTGGCCAGGGCTTTTCCGGAATGGCTGTTGGGACCGAAACCGGCGCGCTGCTCGACATGCGCGATCTTGCGGCGCAGATAGGGGATGCTGTGAGCGGTGCGGGTGTAGGCGGTGGAGGTGAACAGCCCGATGATGCGGTGCTCGCCGATCAGGTTGCCGGCGGAATCGAAGCGCTTGACGCCGATATAGTCGAGATAGACACGCCGGTGCACGCGCGCCTTGATATTGGCCTTGGCGATGATAAGTGGCCGCGGCTCCTGTAGGAACGCCATGATCTCCGGCGTGAATTCGAGCCGCTCCTGGCCGCGGCTCAATACGCGCAACTCGCGCGCGCGCATGATGCCGAGCGCGCCTTCGAAATCCGGCTGCAGCGTTCTATTGTCGCACACATAGTCGCGCAGGCCGAGCAAGGTGAAATTGTCGGCCAGCAGCCATTGCAGGAATTGGATCGCCTCGGCGATCTCGTCCACCGGCAGCGGCGGCGGATTGCTCTTGAGCTCGTCGACGATGCCGGTGACGCGCGCGCGCATGGCGCGCCAGTCCTGCACCGCCAACCGCACTTCGCCGAGCACGGTTTGCAGCGCGCCGACGATTTCGTCGCGTGAAGCCGCATCCTCGATCGGCTCGAGATGGATATGGATGAAGCTTTCGCGCGTGCCACCGGCCG
>JAAOZY010000193.1 GCA_012274205.1 Betaproteobacteria bacterium | reverse complement strand
GGTCGTGTGATCGCGGTTGCCGAACGCATCGCCGATGTCCGGCAGGCTGTGTTGGGTGAGTTCCTTGGCGAGCGCCATGGCCATCTGCCTCGGCCGCGCGACATTGCGGCTGCGCTTCTTCGAGTGCATGTCGGAAATTTTGATTTTATAGAATTCAGCCACCGTCTTCTGGATGTTGTCGATGGAAATCTGCCGGTTTTGGACCGACAGCAGATCCTTGAGCGCCTCTTTGGCGAGATCGAGTGAAATGTCCTTGCCGTTGAATCGGGAAAACGCAACGACGCTTTTCAGTGCCCCTTCCAGTTCGCGCACATTGGAGCGGATATGCTTGGCGATAAAGAACGCGACTTCTTCGTCCAGGCGTACCGCGATCGCCTCCGCCTTCTTTTGTACGATCGCGACGCGCATCTCCTGTTCGGGTGGCTCGATACCCACCGACAGCCCCCAGGAGAATCGCGACTTGAGCCTCTCCTCAATGCCGTCTATGTCCTTGGGGTAGGTGTCGCAGGTGATGATCACCTGCTTGTGCGCCTCAATCAGGGCGTTGAAAGCGTAGAAGAATTCTTCTTGTGTACGGTCCTTGCCGCTGAAGAACTGGATATCGTCGATGAGCAGCAGGTCGAGTGAATGGTAATAGCGCTTGAACTCGTCGAACGACTTCTGATGATAGGCGCGTACCACGTCCGAAATATATTGCGCAGCATGCAGATAGCGCACTTTTGCGGTCGGATGTTGCGCGAGCACGTTGTTGCCCACTGCGTGGATCAGGTGGGTCTTGCCCAACCCGACGCCGCCGTATACGAAAAGCGGGTTATACGAAGTGCCCGGGTGCTCGGACACCTGCAGCCCCGCCGCGCGGGCCAGCTGGTTCGCCTTGCCGATAACGAAATTGTCGAATGTGAATTCCGGTATCAAACCAGCTTTTTCATGGCCGCTGGAGCGGCGGCGCGCGGGTTCGGTGATCGACGCCGGCGCGGCTTTGGCCGCAGCATCCGGCTGCGCCATGGCGAGGCTGACGCGGATGGGCGAGGAAAAATACTCGGCCGCCATCGCTTCGATGCGCGCAAGGTAGCGGTTCTTGATCCAGTCGAGGACGAAGCGGTTCGGAGCCAACAGTGCGACCTGCCCGGAGGGCGTCTTGCTGTCTAATCGGAGCGGCTTGATCCAGGTGTTGAACTGCTGTGCCGGGAGTTCGTTTTCCAAACGGCTCAGGCAGGAAAGCCAGAATCTTTCCATGGCCTTGTCTTTGACCTTATTGCAAAAAAATGAGGGGACGCATCCCCTCATACTCCCCCAAAATCTGAGCCCATTTCGCTATGGCTGAAATGGCCTCTCGGTATGAATGGAAGCTTGGGATTAAAGGCGAAATCTAGCGCGTATTTTAGCCTTTCGCGGGGAAGTTATCCACAGGCATTTATTGCCTCGAACCGCATAATGTCGTTGACAGAAAACAGCTATTTGGGGTTAAATGCCGGGTTCTTTCGCAAGCAAAAAAGAGCCCCAAGATGAAGCGCACCTATCAGCCCTCCGTAGTTCGCAGGAAACGCACCCACGGTTTTCTAGTGCGCATGCGCACGCGCGGCGGCCGCGCGGTTATCCGCGCTCGCCGTGCTCGCGGTCGCGCCCGCCTTTCCGTTTGAGGTCGAGCTCCAAGTTCGGCTTCCCCAAGGGGCAAAGACTGCGCCAGAAGGCGCAAATTACGTCAGTGCTGGCGCGTGGCCGGTCCGCCAGCGACGGCAGCTTGCAATTGCATTCGCTGCCCAGCGCCAGCGGCCCGCGTTTGGGGGTAATCGCCGGCAGGCATGCCTGGCCGCGCGCCGTGGACCGCAACCGCTTCCGGCGCCTCGCGCGCGAGACTTTCCGCCTGCTGCAGCATCGCCTGCAGCCGCGTGACTACCTGGTAAGGGCGCGCAACCCGCAGCGGCAAGCACCCAACGGTTCCGCTATCAAGGAGCTGCTGGTTCCGTGGTGCAGTACCGAAACAGAAGAGGGGCGGGCATGAGCCGCTTGCTACTCGTCCTGATCAAAGCGTACCGTTACGGCATCAGCCCCCTGCTCGGGCCCAGCTGCCGCTTTTTCCCCAGCTGTTCGGAATACGCCGCGCAAGCGGTGGAGAAATACGGTGCCGGCCACGGCGGCTGGCTTGCCCTCAAGCGCATCGCACGTTGCCATCCCTGGCATCCCGGCGGTTATGATCCTGTTCCCTGATTACAAATAGACACTAGACGCCTGTGGATACACAAAGACTGATTCTGTTTTTCGTATTTTCGTTCTCGCTGCTGCTGCTTTGGGATGCCTGGCAGAAGGACCACCGACCGCCGGTTCCGGTTACCGTGCAAGGCGCAACGCAGAGCGCGTCGCAGGCGATCGTGCCCAGCCCAAGCGTGCCGACGCAGTCGACACCGGCTGCCGCGACAAAGCCCGGTGATGCGATTCCGCCGGCCCAGGCGGCCCAGGCAAAAAACGAGCAGCTTACGGTCCGGACCGACAATTTTGTTGCCGATATCGACTTGCAGGGCGGCGATATCGTGCGTCTGGAACTGCTCAAACAAAAGGATACGCTGGACGAGAATGCGAACTTCGTGCTGTTTTCGCCCGCGCATCACTACTATGCGGAAAGCGGTCTCATCGGCCCCGGCCTGCCGACACACAAGACCCTGTATAAAGCGGACGCGAGGGAGTATGCGCTTGCACCGGGGCAGGATAAATTGGAGGTGCGGCTCGAGGCCCCTGGCCCCGAGGGGGTGAAAACAGAAAAGATCATCACGTTCCGTCGTGGCAGCTACGTGATCGATATCACCCATGAAATCATTAATAAAGGGTCGGTCCCGGTGTCGGCCCACGCCTACTTCCAGTTCCTGCGCGATGAAGCGCCGCCAGCCGGCGATCCGAAGATGGTGAATACCTACACCGGTTCGGCCATCTACACCGAGCAGGAGAAATTTCACAAGATTCCGTTCAAGGACCTGGACAAAGGCAATGCGAGTTACCCCAAGACTGCCGACAACGGCTGGATCGCCATGTTGCAGCATTATTTCGTCAGCGCCTGGCTGCCCAAGGAAGGGACGCCGCGCGAGTATTACGCCAAGCCACTGCCCGACAAGCTGTTCTCGGTCGGCGTGATCCTGCCGGTGGCGGCAATTGCGCCGCAGGCCAGCGGCAGCGTAACGGTGTCCCTGTATGCGGGGCCGCAGGAACAGGAGGCCTTGAAGGACATCGCCCCAGGGCTGAATCTGACCGTCGATTACGGCTGGCTTACCGTGATTGCCGCGCCGATATTCTGGATGCTGCAGTTCCTGCACAAATGGGTGGGGAACTGGGGTGTGGCGATCATCCTGCTTACCGTAATGATCAAGGCGGCCTTTTTCCCGCTGTCGGCGGCGAGCTACAAGTCCATGGCCAAGATGAAACTGGTGACGCCACGCATGACCAAGCTGCGCGAACAGTACGGCAACGATCGCGCGCGCCTCAACCAGGCGATGATGGAGCTGTACAAGACCGAGAAAATCAATCCATTGGGCGGCTGCCTGCCGATCGTGGTGCAGATCCCGGTGTTCATTTCCCTTTATTGGGTGCTGCTCGCCAGCGTCGAGTTGCGGCACGCGCCGTTCTATTTTTGGATACACGACCTGTCGGCACAGGATCCCTACTATGTGCTGCCGGTGCTGATGATGGCGTCGATGCTGGTCCAGACCAAGCTCAATCCGGTGCCGCCCGACCCGGTGCAGGCGAAAGTCATGATGATCATGCCGTTCGCGTTCGGCGTGATGTTCTTTTTCTTCCCTGCCGGCCTGGTGCTCTATTGGCTGGTAAACAACATTCTCTCGATCGCGCAGCAGTGGCAGATCACGCGCATGATCGGAGGCGGCGACAAGGGCCGCGCGCACCGCTGACACGCGGTGTGCCCGCGCCAGCCCCGGCCGGCGCGGAACTGCTTTCAACAACGGCGTCTCGGAAAGGCGGCCCGTGATCCAGCGCGATAAGCCGATTGCGGCAATAGCCACCGCCCCCGGGCGCGGCGGCATAGGCGTGGTGCGCATATCCGGAAGCGGGCTCGCGCCGCTGGCGCAGGCGCTACTGGGCAAGATCCCGGCCGCGCGGCGAACGTTCAAGGCCGAGTTCCGCGACGCGCATGGCGCGGTCATCGATCAAGGCATAGTGCTGTTTTTCCCGGCACCGCGCTCCTACACCGGGGAGGATGTGCTCGAGCTGCAGGGCCATGGTGGCCCGGTGGTGATGCAGATGCTGCTGCAACGCTGCCTCGAGCTGGGCGTGCGCCTGGCGGAGCCGGGCGAATTCACCCGGCGCGCGTTTCTCAACGACAAACTGGACCTGGCGCAAGCCGAGAGCGTGGCCGATCTGATCGAAGCCGCGACCGAGAGCGCGGTCCGCTGCGCGCTGCGCTCCCTGCGCGGTGAGTTTTCGGCCGCAATCGATCAGCTGGTGCACCAGCTGATCGAACTGCGCATGCTGGTGGAGGCGCGGCTGGATTTTCCGGAGGAGGAACTCGATCCACTGGAGCAGACCGAGCTCGCGCGGCGGCACGCGCGCATGGTCGGAGCGATCGACGTCGCGCTGGCGAAAAGCCGCCAGGGCAGCCTGCTGCGCACGGGCCTGCAGGTAGTGCTTGCCGGCCAGCCCAACGTGGGCAAGTCGAGCTTGCTCAATCGTCTTGCCGGCGAGGAGCTCGCCATCGTCACCGCCATTCCCGGCACTACCCGCGACAGCGTGCGACAGACGATACAGATCGATGGCGTACCGCTCAATATCGTTGATACCGCAGGGCTGCGCGATACCCAGGAC
This sequence comes from Betaproteobacteria bacterium, assembly GCA_012274205.1. Taxonomy (GTDB): domain Bacteria; phylum Pseudomonadota; class Gammaproteobacteria; order Burkholderiales; family SG8-39; genus 2-12-FULL-64-23. The sequence continues at coordinate 7,741 of JAAOZY010000193.1, read as the reverse complement.
GAGGTGGAGCGCCTGGGCATCGCACGCACCTGGAACGAAATCGGCAAGGCCGACGTCGTGTTACTGCTGGTCGACGCGCGCGCCGGCGTGACCAGGGAAGATCTGGCGCTGGTGGAACGCGTTCCACCAGGCGCAAGACGCGTATTCGTGCACAACAAGATCGACTTGGGCGGTAGCCCGCCACAGGTGCAGCGCGATCAGGCATATACGAATGTGCACCTGTCGGCCAGGACCGGCGCGGGCCTGGACTTGCTGCGCGCGGAACTGCTGTCCATCGGCGGCTGGCAGCAGGGCGCGGAGGGCTTGTTCATGGCGCGCGAGCGCCACCTTGCGGCACTGCGCCAGGCAGCGCAGCATGCGCAGCAGGCCGGCGAGTTGTTCGCACGGCCGGAGCTGTTTGCCGAGGAATTGCGCCTGGCGCAGGAGCAGCTCAACAGCATTACCGGTGAATTTGCCGCCGATGACTTGCTGGGAGAAATATTCTCCCGCTTCTGCATCGGCAAATAGGACCAAGTCCGCATGAGCTGGGATCCACAGCAGTACTCGCGCTTTGCCGGGCACCGGCTGCGGCCGGCACTGGATCTGATCGCGCGCGTACCGCTGGAACATCCGCGCACCGTAGTCGATCTGGGTTGCGGCACGGGCAACGTTACGCGCATATTGCGCAACCGCTGGGCCGAGGCCGGCATCACCGGCGTCGACGGCTCGCCGCAGATGCTGGCCGAGGCGAGGAAGGCGGAGGGCGATATAGTCTGGGTGCAATGCGAGCTGGCGGCCTGGAATCCGGCGGGAAAATTCGACCTCGTTTTTTCCAATGCGGCGCTGCATTGGCTGGACCATCACGCGGCGCTGTTTGCCCGAATTTGCGCGCGCGTCGCCGCCGGCGGCGTGCTTGCGGTGCAAATGCCGCGCAATTTTGGCGCTCCCTCGCACACGCTCATGCACGAACTCGCCTCCAGCCCGCCCTGGCGCGAAACGCTCGCGCCACTGCTGCGGCCACAGCCGGTGCTCGCACCGGAGGCTTACTACGATCTGCTCGTCCGCCGCGCGCGTACCCTGGACGTCTGGGAGACTGAGTATCTGCAAATCCTGGAGGGCGACAACCCGGTAGCAGAGTGGACCAAGGGAACCTGGCTTGCGCCCCTGCTCGCTGCGCTTGCGCCGGACGCGCGTTCAGCGTTCGAAGCCGAATACCGGCGCCGGGTGGCGCTAGCCTATCCGCCGCGGGGCGACGGCAAAACGCTGTTTCCATTCAGGCGCCTGTTTATCGTTGCCGCGCTCTAGCCGGCCACTGGCGCGGGGGTTCGTTGTAAAATGAAATGCATTCATCCAGGAGCCTGTTGCGCCATGCGCGGGAGGTGCGCATGGCTGCGGGTATTTTTTCAACGAACGGGCAGATAATCAACATGAACCCAGCCAATACCAAGAAAACCGCGGCTGTAAGCGCACCCGACTACGTAAAACATCAAGGCGTTAAGGAGTGGGTCGCCCAGATGGCACAGTTGGCCAAGCCGGATCGCATCGTCTGGTGCGACGGCTCGCGCGAAGAATACGATCGCCTGTGCCAGGAGATGGTCGATACGGGCATGATGAAGCGGCTCAATCCCAAGCTGCGGCCCGACTGCTACCTCGCACTGTCGTACCCGTCCGATGTCGCGCGGGTGGAGGAACGCACTTTCATCTGCAGCGAGAAACAGGACGATGCCGGCCCGACCAACAACTGGGTTGCACCGGACGAAATGCGCGGCACCCTAGGGCGCCTGTTCGACGGCAGCATGCGCGGGCGCACCATGTACGTGGTGCCGTTCTCGATGGGGCCGCTGGGCTCGCCCATCGCCCATATCGGCGTGGAGCTGTCCGATTCGCCGTATGTCGCGGTGAGCATGAAAATCATGACGCGCATGGGCCGGGCGGTGTTTGACGTGCTCGGCAATGACGGCAGTTTCGTCCCCTGCATGCATTCCGTGGGCGCACCGCTGGCAGCCGGCGAGAAATCGGCGCGCTGGCCCTGTAACCCGGAAAAGTGGATCGTCCATTTTCCGGAAACGCGCGAAATCTGGTCCTATGGCTCGGGCTACGGCGGCAATGCGCTGCTGGGCAAGAAGTGCCTGGCGCTGCGCATCGCCTCGGTCATGGCGCGCGACCAGGGCTGGCTGGCCGAGCACATGCTGATCCTGGGCATCAGCAGCCCGCAGGGCAAGAAAAGTTATGTCGCCGCCGCGTTTCCGAGTGCCTGCGGCAAGACCAATCTGGCGATGCTGGTTCCGCCCAAGGGCTTCGAAGGCTGGAAGGTGGAGACTGTGGGCGAGGACATCGCCTGGATCAAGCCGCACGAGGACGGCAAGTTCTACGCCATCAATCCGGAAGCAGGCTACTTCGGTGTCGCGCCCGGCACCAATGTGCACAGCAACCCGAACTGCATGAAGTCGATCAAGAGCGACACCATATTCACCAATGTTGCCGAGACGCCCGACGGGGACATTTGGTGGGAAGGCATGACGGACACTGCGCCAGCCAGGCTCACCGACTGGACCGGCAGGGAATGGACGCCCGGCTGCGGACGCAATGCGGCGCATCCGAACGCGCGCTTCACCGTCCCGGCGACGAATTGTCCTTCACTCGACCCGGCCTGGGACGACCCGAACGGCCTGCCGATTTCGGCGTTTCTCTTCGGCGGACGGCGCTCCGATACCACTCCGCTGGTAGTAGAGGCTTTCAACTGGGAAGACGGCGTCTACAAGGCTGCGACGATGGGCTCGGAAACCACCGCCGCCATCGTGGGACAGGTCGGCGTGGTGCGGCGCGACCCGTTTGCCATGATCGCGTTCTGCGGCTACCACATGGGCGATTACTTCAAGCACTGGCTGGCCGTAGGGAAGAAAGTGAAGCAGCCACCGCGCATTTTCCAGGTTAACTGGTTCCGCAAGGATGCCAATGGCAAGTTCGTCTGGCCCGGATTCGGCGAGAACATGCGCGTGCTCAGCTGGATCGTTGGACGCTGCCAGGGTCGGGCTCACGCGGTGGAAACGCCGCTGGGCTGGATGCCGGAGTTCGAGGACATGCAATGGCAGGGGCTGGATTTCAGCGCCGAGAAATATGCCAGCGTGACCAATATCGACCGGGCCGCATGGGAGCGCGAGCTGAAGCTGCATGACGAGCTGTTCGTCAAGTTGCAGGACAAGCTGCCGCAAGCCCTGGCGCTCGAGCGCAAGCTGCTCGAGACGCGCCTCGCACCCTGAGTTCCCGCTGCCGGGCGAGGGGCCGTAAGCGTTCGCGCTTCCTTGACCCGCGGTTGAACCGATCCAATCCACATCGAGCTCACAAAAAGAGATCCTCATGGGCCAGGTCTTCCACCGCAATCCCAAGCACAAGTATCCGCTCGCCGTCGGCGGCGACGGCCCCTATGTGATCGACCGGGATGGCAAACGCTATCTGGACGCTTGCGGCGGCGCTGCCGTGTCCTGCCTCGGCCACAGCGACCGCGAGGTGATCGAAGCGATCAAGGCGCAGCTCGACCAGTTGCCGTTTGCGCACACCTCGTTCTTTACCAATAAGCCGATGGAAGGCCTGTCGTGCGAACTCGTCGAGAACGCGCCGGCGGGCATAGAACGCGTGTATTTCTGCTCCGGCGGCTCTGAAGCGGTGGAAGCAGCGCTCAAGCTGGCGCGCCAATATTTTGTAGAAATAGGCCAGCCGCAGCGCAGTCATGTCATTGCACGGCGGCAGAGCTATCACGGCAATACTCTCGGCGCGCTCGCAACCGGCGGAAATTTGTGGCGGCGCAAGCAGTTCGAGCCGCTGTTGGTAGAGGTTTCCCATGTCGAGCCCTGCTATGCGTATCGCGGCAAACTGCCGGACGAGGACGATGCGGCCTATGGCCGGCGCTTGGTACGCGAATTGGAGGAAGAAGTGCAGCGGCTCGGCGCGGACCGGGTCATCGCCTTCGTGGCGGAGACCGTAGGCGGGGCGACGCTGGGCTGCGTCGCGCCGGTGCCCGGTTATTTTGCCGGCGTGCGCGCAGTCTGCGACAAGTACGGAATATTGCTGATCCTGGACGAGGTAATGTGCGGCATGGGCCGCTGCGGCACGCTGTTCACCTGCGAGCAGGAAGGAGTTGTGCCCGACCTCATTTGCATAGGCAAGGGCCTGGGTGCGGGTTACCAGCCCATAGGCGCGCTGCTGGCGAGCGCGAAAATCTATGATGCCGTGCTGGCCGGCTCCGGCTTTTTCCAGCATGGGCATACCTATACCGGGCACGCCACCGCCTGCGCCGGCGCATTGGCGGTGCAGCGCGCGATCAAACAGCGCGGGCTGCTGGCCAAGGTGCGCGAAAGCGGCGCCGGACTCGAAGCCAGGCTGCGGGAGCGCTTCGGGGAACATCCCCACGTCGGCGATATTCGCGGGCGCGGTTTGTTCTGGGCGCTGGAGCTGGTCGAAGACCGCGCCAGTAAACGGCCGTTCGTTCCGAAGCGCAGAATCAATGCGCGCCTCAAACTGCGCGCGCTGGAAAACGGATTGATGTGCTATCCCATGGGCGGCACACTGGACGGTGTGGCCGGCGATCATGTCATGCTCGCCCCGCCTTACATCATCACCGCGGCGCAGCTGGACGAAGCAGTGGAGAAGCTCGCACGCTCCATCGACGAGGTTATCGCGGCACATTAGCCTGCGGGCGCACCGGTATGATAAGGTCCGCGTATTTACGCTGAGGATCGGGCGGTGCAGCTCAGGGCAGTGATCATCATCGCGAGTACCGCGGCCGCAATCATGCTCGCGTCTACGCAAAGCGCCAGCGGCGCCGACAAGCTCATCAGCGTCGGCAGCGGCGGTATCAGCGGGGTCTACTTTCCGCTGGGCGGCGCGATCTGCCGCCAGATCGAGACCGGGCGCAGGGATCACGGCTATCGCTGCATGGTCGAATCCACCGAGGGCTCCGTCTCAAATATCAATGCGGTCCTGTCGCGCGATCTCGACTTGGGGCTCGCCCAAAGCGATGCGCAATATACTGCAGTCAAGGGCTTGGGACCGTTCAAGGACCGGCCACAGCCGAAATTGCGCGCGTTGTTCTCGCTCTATCCGGAGTTGTTCACCGTGGTGGCGCGTCTGGACGCCGGCATCAATCGGATCGAGGACCTGCAGGACAAACGCGTATATGCGGGCGACACCGGCAGCGCGACGCACGCCATTGCCGAGTTGGTATTCAGTGCGCTGGGCGTGAAACCCCGGGACGCGAAGCCTGCGAGCATGAGCTCCACGGAATTGGCAGCGGCGCTGTGCGAGAACCGAATAGACGCTTTCGCCGTTATCGCCGGACATCCCAACGCGAGTGTGCAGCAAGCGGCGAATTCCTGCGCCACCAATATCGTCGCCGTCGCCGGGCCTGTGATCGACGGCCTGATCAGGGACCATCCGTTTCTGGCCCAGGCGAGCGTCCCGGGCGGCATGTACAGGGGGGCGGAACGCGCGCAAACCAGCTTCGGCGTGTTTGCGACCTTGGTGGCGAGCGCGGACCTCCCGGACGCGACCGCCTATCTGGTCACCAAAGCGGTATTCGAGCATTTCGACGCGTTCAAACGTTCGCATCCCGCGCTGGCCTACGTCAGCAGGGAATCGATGCTGGCGGGCAATACTGCCGCTTTCCACCCTGGAGCCCTGCGCTACTTCAGGGAATCCGGGTTGATGAAATAATGCGCAGCGGCGACACCAGCACTTCGACTTCGCCGCACGCCTGAACGAGCTGCAAAATGAACGCGGAAATCGCCCTTTTTCTGATCCAGGATGGCCTTACCAACGGGGCGATCTACGCCTTGCTGGCGCTGGCACTCGTTCTGGTTTTTGCGGTGACACGGGTAATATTTATCCCGCAGGGCGAGTTCGTCGCTTACGGGGCGCTCACGCTGGCCAGCCTGCAACTGGGCAAATTGCCGGGCACTGCCTGGTTGTTGTTGGGCACCGCCCTGATTGTCGCTGTTGTGGAGCTGGTGCAAGCCCTGCGCCTGGGCTTGGTGCAACGCATACCGCTCATTTTGCTCAAGTACCTTGTCCTGCCGACAGTGCTGCTAGCTGTTGCCTGGTGGGCCGCGCCGCTGAAGCCAGCGCTCACTTTACAGGTCCTGCTGGCGCTCGGCCTGGTGGTGCCGCTGGGTCCCATGATCTATCGGCTGGCCTACCAGCCGCTGGCCAACGCATCGGTGCTGGTGCTGCTCATCATTTCGGTGGCGGTACACTTCGCCATGACCGGAATGGGTTTGGTTTTTTTCGGCGCCGAGGGCTCGCGCACGCCGCCTTTTTCAGACGCGCAATGGAAACTCGGCGTACTCAACATTTCCGGGCAAAGCCTGTGGGTGATGGGATCGAGCCTTGCGCTGATCCTGGCCCTGCTGCTGTTTTTCGAACACACCATTTACGGCAAGGCATTGCGCGCGACCGCCATCAACCGCATCGGTGCGCGCCTGGTGGGCGTGTCTCCGGCGATGGCGGGCAAATTGAGTTTCACGCTCGCCGCACTGATCGGCGCGCTTTCCGGCATCCTGGTTGCACCGATTACCACCATCTACTACGACTCGGGCTTCCTCGTGGGTTTGAAGGGTTTCGTCGGCGCGATCGTCGGCGGCCTGGTCAGCTATCCGATTGCCGCCGCCGGTGCGCTGCTGGTCGGAATGCTGGAAGCGTACGCGTCGTTCTGGGCCAGTGCATACAAGGAGGTGATCGTCTTCACCCTGATCATTCCGGTGCTGATCTGGCGCTCGTTCACCACGCATCACATAGAGGAGGAAGAAGAGTGAGCCGCGCGCGCCTGGCGCTCGGCCTGTTCCTCCTTTTCCTGCTGGCGGCCCCGCTGGTGCTGCCCGAGTTCCACGTCACCCTGCTCAATTACATCGGCCTTTACAGCATTGTGGCCCTGGGCCTGGTGCTGCTGACCGGGGTAGGTGGGCTGACTTCTTTTGGCCAGGCCGCTTTTGTCGGCATGGGCGCTTATACCAGCGCCTATCTGAGCACCGCCTACGGCCTTTCGCCCTGGCTGACGCTGCTGCTCGGCTTGGCGCTCACATTTGCCGTATCCCTCTTTCTTGGGTTCATTACCTTGCGGCTATCCGGGCATTATCTGCCGCTAGGTACCATCGCATGGGGCATCAGCCTGTACTACCTGTTCGGGAACATGGAATTTCTTGGTGGCTATACCGGGATTTCCAGCCTGCCCGCGATCAATCTTTTTGGCATCACGCTGGACACCGGACGCGCGTTCAATTACCTGATCTGGGCGCTGGTGCTGCTGGCTTTGTGGTCCATGCGCAACCTGCTGGATTCGCGCTCGGGCCGCGCGATCCGTGCCCTCAAAGGCGGTGGATTGATGGCCGAGAGTTTTGGCGTCGATACCGCGCACATGAAGACCATCATCTTCGTCTATGCCGCTCTGCTCGCGAGCCTGTCGGGTTGGCTCTATGCGCATCTGCTGCGCTTTGTGAATCCGACGCCGTTCTCGATCAACGCCGGCATCGAGTACCTGTTCATGGCCGTGGTCGGCGGCGCCGCCTCAGTCTGGGGTGCAGTGGTGGGGGCGGGGATACTCACCGTGCTCAAGCAGTGGCTGCAGGATCTGTTGCCCAAGCTCCTCGGTCAAAGCGGCAATTTCGAAATGATCGTTTTCGGCGTGCTGCTGGTGCTGCTGCTGCAGCGCGCGCGCGAAGGCATCATGCCGCTCGCCGTGCGCTATTTTCCGGCGCCCCGAAAACAACTGCCG
>JAAOZY010000032.1 GCA_012274205.1 Betaproteobacteria bacterium | reverse complement strand
CATGCCTGGATTTAAGTGAGATATTTCACGTTTTTTGGCCGGATTGCGCACGGATTCGTCGGAATTCAGACAGATATGTCGGTGATTTGACAATCTACCTTAGGGTTTTGGCCTTCTCCCCCTTTTTACTCAGGCGCGCCTCGATTTCGTGCAAGCGGCCGTCCAGGAACTTCAATTCGCTCGGATCGGTGATCCTGCCGCTGGCGATCAGGCCGCCTATCATCAGCCGCGCGGTTTCGAGTTCGCTCAGGTCCGTGCGTATGAATGCTTCCATGGTCAGCGCCCAGGCCGGAACATTCTTGTCCGTGGTGTATTCCTGCAGGGCGTGTGCGTACTCGAGCGCCAGTTTCATGTCCTTCAGTTGGTGCTTGGCGAGGACGGCGGCGTGGGCGAGCCAGGGCCAGCGCCGGTTGGGATCGAGCAGGTACCAGCGATAGACGAAATCGAGCATGCGGCGCGCGCGCGCCTGGTCCGGAACCTCGGCGTACAGCTTGCTGGCCGCGAACAGCGGGTACTGTCCCCGCGGGTCCAGATCGAGGATGCGCGCCAGCCAGGCCTCGACAATCGCGTAGTTCAGATCCCGGTACGGTACCCTGCTGCCGGACTGGTAATCAAAGGACTGCAGCTGCAGCATCAGGATCTTCGCCAGCGCGATCGGCTCGCCCAGGCTGGCCAGGCGCAGCAGCGAAGTCGCGGGGGGCGGCAGCAAGTCGGGCGCCTTCGCCTGCGGCTGGGGCAGCGCGGCATGCAGGCCGAGTTGCAGCGCGAGGCCCGCGGCAAGCAGTGCCAGCACCGGTGCGGAGACATGGCTCAGCGGGCGTTCGTCGCGCATCAGAAATTCTTGCGCTGCAGATCGAACAGGGCCGCGCCGCACAGCAGCAGCGCATACGCTGCGGTCTGCGCGAGCACCTGCGCGACGTCGGCGGCGGTCGGCGCGGCGTAGATCAGCCAGCCGGTCTGGGTCATGCGATCCACACCGGGCAGCACAAACGCGATGGCGTCGATCACGAAGTTGACGACCTTCTGTCCCGCGCTGAGCGTGTCGGACAGGGGGTTGGCCGCCATGATCTGCAGCGCGCTGATCGAGCGCGACAGCAGATAGAAGCAGGTCACCGCCGCGAGCGCCGACATCACCTGCGTCAGCGAAAACACGCAGAACAGCGCGAATGCCGTCACCAGCAGCAGCTCGCAGGCGAGGGACAGGCACCACAATGCGACGCGCGCAGCCGGCACAAACAGCAGCAGCGGCAGGCTGGATATCAGGGCGAGCGCTAGCGCGACCGCGGCATAGCCAGCGAGCTTGCCGAAGAAATAGCTGCTGCGCCGCAGCGGCCGCGAAAGAATCAGCTCCGTCACCTTGTCGTTGAACTCGCGCACCATGCTGGTTACGACATAAGCGGCCAGGATGAACACCGCCCCGATGCGCAGCAGCGCCGCGAGCAGCGCCGCCTGGATCTGTACGGATTCAGTGATTGTCACCTGCTGCAGGAACTGGGTGAATGCCAGCCCGGCCGCCACCAGCATCAGCGCCAGCCACAGCAGGCGGTTACGCAGGGCTTCGAGCAGCGTGTAGCGGGCAATCGGGAGGATATGGCGCAGCATGCGTGTTCGCTTGGACAGTACGGAAGTGGAAAGAATCCGGCATCGGGCGGGCGCCGCCGCTGCCTTTCTCAGGTTAAACTGCAAGCATAACAACTGCAAGCGCCATGGCCACCGCGATCCTGAACCGCGCCTACCCGGTACTCATCACCCGCTATTGGCGGCTGCTGTTCGTCGCCATGCTGGCGCTGCTGCACCTCACCGCAATGCGCGGCGTCGAGGACGTGTGGGCGCGCGCGCTGATGCTCGCGCATTTCGGTCTGTTCATCCTGTGGCAGCCGTTCATGCGCGGCGAGCGGAGCCTCACGCCGCTGCAGCTCGGCGTCATCGCGCTCATTTGCGTGCTCGCGCTGTTCTACTGGAACTGGTGGCTGATGCTGCTGTGGCTGGGCATGCTCGCCGGCGTGGTCGGCGGCAAGGTATTCCTGTTCCAGGCGCGCTGGCAGCGCTACTTCTATCTCACCGTGCTCTTGTATCTGGTGTCGCTGCTGCTGATCTGGGTGTTCCCGCAACTACTGCCCGGCTTCAAGCAGCAACAGGACCTGCAGCAATTTACCCAGTACGGACTGCCGCTGCTGTTCCTGGTGATGCTGCTCATGCCGGCGCAGGCCGACAGCGGCGAGACGCCGCAGGTCGTGGATTTTTTCTACAGCGCCTTCCTGTTCATGATCATCGCGCTGCTGGTGCTGGGCAGCTTCGCCTTCATGACGCTGGGCAAGGTGAGTTATCCGTTCGCGCTCACCTACAGCCTGCTGCTGATCGCCGGCATATTGCTGCTGCTGGGGCTGACCTGGAACCCGCGCGCCGGCTTTGCCGGGCTCGCCATGTTGTTTTCCCGCTATTTGCTGTCGGTCGGATTGCCGTTCGAGCAGTGGCTGTATTTTCTCGCCGAGCTGTCGCAGGCGGAGGCGCAGCCGGAGCGCTTCCTGCGCCAGGCCTGCGCCGGGCTGGGCAAGCTGCCCTGGGTCAGCGGCGGCACCTGGCGCAGCTCGGTCTACAGCGGAGAATTCGGCCAGCCGAGCAAGAATACGGTCGAATATTCCGACCGGGAATTGCAGCTGCGCGTCTATTCGCGCTACAACCTGAGCCCGGCGCTGACCTGGCATTTCCGCCTGCTCGGGCAACTCTTGGGCGAGTTCTACACGGCCAAGCTGCGCGAGCAGAAGCTGCAGCAGCAATCCTATGTGCAGGCCGTCTATGAAACCGGCGCGCGCATGACGCACGACGTCAAGAATCTGCTGCAGTCGCTCAATGTGCTGTGCGCGGCGGCGGAACAGGAGTCGGGCGAGTCCAATGAACTGCAGGCGCTGATGCGGCGCCAGCTGCCGGTCATCACCCAGCGCCTGCAGCAAACGCTGGACAAGCTGCGCCAGCCGGCCAGCGATAGCGGCAGCACGGTGCCGGCGCAGGACTGGTGGCGCGGCCTGCAGCGCAGCTACGCCGGTCAGAAAATCGAATTCCGCGAAGGCGATATAGACGCGCAGGCCAGGCTGCCGCGCGAGCTGTTCGACAGCGCCGCCGACAATCTGCTGCAGAACGCGCTCGCCAAGCGGCGTACGCAGGGAGATTTCGCCATCAGCGTGAACTTCTCATGCGGCGCTGCGGCCACGCTGGAAGTGTGCGACGGCGGCCATGCCATTGCAGCGCAGACCGTAAGCGAACTGCTGCGCGGGCCGGTCCCGTCCGCGAGCGGCCTCGGCATCGGCCTGTACCAGGTCGCGCGGCACGCGGAGGGGAGCGGTTATTCGCTCGAGATCGCGCACAACGCCGAGGGCAGGGTGTGTTTCGTCCTTTCCGGCGCGATCCAGCCGCCGGCGGAGTCGTCCGCAGTCTAGGGAAGCACGCCCGCGGCGATGAGCTTCGAGTACAGGGTGCCGATCGAAATCCACAGGACCTGATCGTCGAACTCGCCGTTCGCGGCTCCTGTCGGCGTCGGCGTATGGCTGATGAAAACGGCGTTGTTGGTGCCGGCCGTGTTGCCGTTTTGTATCTCGTCCGTTCCAGGCGCGGTTTGCCCAAACCCGTTCTTGCCCGAGGAAAGAATGACGGCGACCACGGTAGTTTGTTTGGTGACCGAATTGGTGGGGACTGCGCCACAACTTCCAGGTGGGCCGGCCGCGATACCTGTCGCAGAAGCGCATACGACCAGATCGTTAGGCAGGTAGGAAATGCCATTTGTCTTCATATTGCTCGCGTAGGTGAAGTTGGCCGAAGGCGTTCCGGTTGACGGCGTGGTGACCCGCGAAACGGCGTAGCGGATGCGATTGCCCCAGTCGTCCAGCGCGAATCCCTGCGAGTCGACCGGCTGATAGCCGATGGTGACCGCCGGCAACAGGCCGTAGGTAGTGCCGCCGACAACGCCGCCGTAATAGTCTTGCGCGTTGCCCACCGCGCCACATACGCCAGTTGCAACGACGCGCACTTCGGCGCCGGCAGAGGTGCTGTTGGCCGGACACGGAAGCCGGCCGTTTGCAATCGCAAAGCCGAGCACCGCATCGCGCGCGGCTTCGAGCTGACTTTGGGTATCGTTCCATTTGCGCTGGTCGGTCTGCGCGGAAAACATCGACATCATGCCGCCCAGCAGGAACCCGACAATGAGCAGCACGATGGCGATCTCGGCCAGCGTGAATCCCGCCTGCAGCGGCGCTCGAATGCGCTGGGCGCGCACAGGCTTCACCGGCGGGAACCGCTCGCCATCAGGGCGATGAGGCAGAACCCGCTATCCGGCCGTCCGCAGCTAGCGAACGATGAACATGCGTACACGATTGCTGCCTGTCGTCGAGGGAACCCGGAAATTGTCGTCATTGTTATCGCTATTCTCAGTGCCTACGGTAGCATTGGGGTCGTCAAAATACCCGCTGATGGTCGTCCAAGCCGATTGCGACCAGTTACGTGCCGGGCTGCCGGTATACCCGCCCGGCGTGATGAGCAGCAGATCGGCATTTCCACTAGTCACTTTGGTAGGTGTACAAACCGGCGGACTGGCCGTCGTGCATTGAATCGCGACGCTATTGGTCGAGTTCGTCACGTTGAGCGAGCTCAAAGTGCAGGTGGTGCACCCCGCACCGCTGTTTTGTAGTCGATTTTTGGCAACCGCGTAGTAGACGATAGCCCCCCAGCCCGAGACCGGCGCGCCCGCGAGACAGCCGTTGGTCAGCCAACCGGGCAGGGCCGGCGCTCCGCTGCTGCCCCAGTCAGTCGGGCTGGCCGTGTTGCAGGGAAAACGGTTTCGGTTATATGCGTTGTTGTATTGCACACCGTTGCTGTTGCCGTCGCCAAGGTCTCCCCAGGGATAGACTCCGATCGCGGCGCGGTAGTCATTGAGGTAGCCAATCATCTCGCGCGCCACGCGCTGCTCGACCTGGGGCATCACTTCGTCGTTGGTGATGGTCAGCAGCTGGTCGTTGAAGCTCGTCGAGCTTGCCTGTGTGGTGAAGGTCGCGTTATTGCCGTTGGCATTCTCGTCTTCGAGATAGTTCGAGGCCGTGTTCTGGTTGGCGGCATCCCGCGGTTGGACGCCCAACACTGCCCCGGGGGCGAAAACGATCGCAACCGCGTTGCTGACCGGCGCAATGCCGGTCACGGTGAGCTCTCCAACCGTATCGCTGGTCAAGGGGCAGTTGGGCAGACAGCTGGGGTTCTTGGCCCAATCGCGTGAAACCGCATACCACAGCCGTTCCCCGCTGCTGTCGCGCAGGTCGGGCAGGCCAAGCGACTTCCAGGGCAATCTGCCTATATAAACGTTGCTGGCGGCGACGTAGCCCGGGCATTCGTTGCCGGAGTAAGCCTCGGTGAGGCCGTCATTGTTGGTGTCAGGGCAAGGCAGCGAACCAGGGCGGTTGTTGTCGGCCACGGCATCGGCGATCAGCGCCTCCCTCGCCTGCGCCAGCGCGGCGTAGGTTTTCTGGTCCCGCGCGCGCGCCAATGCACCCGCGCTTTTGTTCAATCCTGCCACCAGCGCGAAGATCGTGCCCATTGCCAGGATCGCGACCAGGATCAGCAGGGAAAAGCCGCGCTGGCGGGCAGACACCTCCACAGGCGCGAAATGGCGCACGGTGTCAACGCCCTGGCACGGACGGTTTTGCGGCAGTGCCGCGCCGAGTGGCGCTCCGCGCTTTGGACGGAGACTTCCCAACCTTGATTTCGCCGCCATTCAGCATGTCGCGCACTTCGCCGCTGTTGCGCTCGTAGATCTCGCCGACCTTGAGGCTCACTCCCGGTTCGCCCGCGTTCGGGACCACCGTGACGCGTGCCGGATCGCGACTGCGCTCGCCGTCGTACTGCGGCACGCCGTTGACCCAGGTGGCGCTCTTTCCGCTGGAGCGCTGTATGTGACCATCGAGGGTGAGCGGCCCCTCCTTGATCTGCGGCGCCTCTTCCTCGGCGCGGTTGGTGGCGCGCCTGCGGTCCAGGTCCTGGCGCTGCTGCGGCGTGAGAAACAGGCGGCCGAGTTCTTCCGCACTTGCTACGGGAGGCGCGGTCAAGCAGGACAGCAGGAGCGCGAGTACACCGAAGAAGCAGATTCCCCGGCCCCTGGCCTCGGAATGACAATTTTGAGAGATGCTCATGATTGATTATAAGCGCGGGCTTGGCGGCGGGCGGGCGTCTAGCCCTGTTTGCCGTGGCTGATGGTGATCAGGTCGAACACGCAATTTG
>JAAOZY010000192.1 GCA_012274205.1 Betaproteobacteria bacterium | reverse complement strand
TGCTCGGCGAGCACCACGCTGTCGTAGTTCGCCGCGAGCGCATAGGCCTCTTCCATCGCGGCAGCCGCGCGCACCTTGCTCATGCCGATGCTGGAGCCCTCGTTGGCGGGCTTGATCATGAGCGGCAGGCCGAGGCGCGCAGCCACGGCGGCGAGATCGCTCGCCGCAGTCAGCAGCTCGTAGCGCGGTGTGGGTATGCCGGCCGCCTGCCACACCAGCTTGGTGCGCCACTTGTCCATGGCCAGCGCGCTCGCGAGCACGCCCGATCCGGTGTAGGGAATGCCGAGCAGCTCCAGCGCACCCTGGAGGGTGCCGTCCTCGCCGTAGCGGCCGTGCAGCGCGATGAACACGCGATCGAATCGCTCGGCAATCAGCGCGGCGAGGTCGCGTTGCTGCGGGTCGAAGGCATGCGCGTCCACGCCCCTGCTCTGCAGCGCGCGCAATATCATGCCGCCGCTCTTGAGCGAGACTTCGCGCTCGGCCGAGCGGCCGCCGAACAGCACCGCGACTTTGCCGTAGGCCGGTGCGCTCATCCGCGTTCACCCACGATGCACACCTCGGCGACGAGCTCGATGCCCTGCTGCGCCAGCACGGTATCGCGCACATGCTCGATCAGGCGCTCGATGTCGGCCGCGCGCGCGCGCCCGCCCGGATTGACGATGAAGTTCGCGTGCTTCTCCGACACGCGCGCGCCGCCGATGGCGTATCCCTTGAGGCCGCAAGCCTCGATCAGGCGCGCGGCGTGATCACCCGGCGGGTTGCGGAATACCGAGCCCGCGTTGGGCAGCGCCAGCGGCTGCGCCGCGATGCGCTGCTGCAGCAGCGCCTTGATGCGCGCAAGCGCGCCGGCGCGCTCGCCGCGCGCGAAACGGAACCAGGCAGCGCCAAACCATTCGTCTGCGCCGAGCCTGCCTTCGCGCAACGCGACGTGGCGGTAAGCGATTTCGAAATCGGCGCGTTCGCGCGGCCGCAGCGCGCCGCTGCGCCCGAGCATGAGCACGCGCTCAACCCGGTCCCAGGTCTCGCTGCCGTAGCAGCCCGCATTCATCGCCAGCGCGCCGCCCACCGTTCCGGGGATGCCGGCGAGGAACTCGGCGCCGGCGTAGCCCTGGTTCGCGGCGTAGCGCGCCACCTTGGGGCTGGCCACGCTCGCTTCGGCATAGACCAGCGCACCGTCCATGCGCACGGCGGCGTGGCTGGAATGCATCAGCATGACCGTGCCGCGCAGGCCGCCGTCGCGCACCAGCAGGTTGCTGCCCAGACCGACGAAATACACCGGTTCCTGCGGCGGCAGGCTGCGCAGGAATTGCGCCGCGTCCTCGAGGCCGGCCGGCGCATAGGCGCGCTCGGCGCAGCCGCCGGTGCGCCAGCTGAGGTGCTTGCGCATCGGCTCGTTCGCGCGCAGCCTGCCGCGCAGCGCCGCAGGGGAGAGATGTCCTGTTTCAGCCATATGCATCTCTCACTCCGCCGCCCTGGCCTGCAGCGCCGCGGCAAGCGCCGCCGGCACGCCGCCGATCGAGCCGGCGCCCATGGTGAGCACCACGTCGCCGTCCTGCGCCGCCGCGCGGATCGCCGCGGGCATCGCGGCGATATCCTCGACGAACACCGGCTCGACGCGTCCGGCGACGCGCACCGCGCGCGCCAGCGTGCGCCCATCGGCGGCGACGATCGGCGCTTCGCCGGCGGGATAGACCTCCGCCAGCAGCAGCGCGTCCGCGTTCGACAGCACCTTGACGAAGTCCTCGAACAGGTCACGCGTGCGCGTGTAGCGGTGCGGCTGGAACGCGAGCACGATGCGCCGCCCGGGAAAGGCGCCGCGCGCCGCATCCAGCGTCGCCTGCATCTCGGCCGGATGGTGGCCATAGTCGTCGATCAGGGTAAAACTGCCGCCGTCCCTGGCCGCGAGCCTGTCATAGCTCTGAAAGCGGCGGCCGACGCCGCGGAACTCCGCCAGCGCCTTGACGATGGCCGCGTCATCCAGCCCCAGTTCGGTGGCGACTGCGATCGCCGCAAGCGCGTTCAGCACGTTGTGCCGGCCGGGCAGGTTGAGCGTCACGTCGAGCCCGCGCGCGCGGCCTGCGCACAGCGCGTGAAAGCGCATCTTGCCGCTGCTGTGGCTGACGTTCTCCGCGCGCACCATCGCATCGGCGCCGAAACCGTAGCTGAGAACGGGCTTGGACACGAAGGGCTGGATTTCGCGCACATGCTTGTCGTCGATGCACAGCACCGCCGCGCCGTAGAAGGGCAGGTTCTGCAGGAAGGCGACGAAGGCCTGCTTCAGCCGCGCGAAATCGTGCTGGTAGGTCTCCATGTGGTCGGCGTCGATGTTGGTGACCACGGCGATCACCGGTTGCAGATGCAGGAAGGAGGCGTCCGACTCGTCGGCTTCGACCACGATGTACTCGCCCGCGCCGAGGCGCGCATTCGAGGCGGCGCTGGTGAGCCGGCCGCCGATGACGAATGTGGGATCGAGCCCGGCCTCGGCCAGCACGCTCGCCACCAGGCTGGTGGTGGTGGTCTTGCCGTGCGTGCCGGCAATGGCGATGCCTTGTTTCAGGCGCATCAGCTCGGCCAGCATCAGCGCGCGCGGCACCACCGGGATGTGCCTGGCGCGCGCCGCCAGCACCTCGGGATTGTTGTTGCCCACGGCGGTCGAAACCACCACCGCGTCGGCCTCGGCCACGTGCTCGGCCGCATGCCCGGCATGCACCGTCGCGCCGAGCGCGGCAAGTCGCTGCGTCGCCGCGTTCGCGCCCAGGTCCGAACCGGTGACCTGGTAGCCGAGGTTGAGCAGCACCTCGGCGATGCCGCTCATGCCACTACCGCCGATGCCGACGAAATGAAGGCGTTTGACCTTATGTTTCATAGGTAGCCGAGTCGGGAGTGGCGGTTCGAAAAAGCCGGGACGCCGATGCCGACGAAATGAATGCGTTTGACTTTATGTTTCATAGGTAGCCGAGTCGGGAGCGGCGGTTCGAAAACGCCGGAACGCCGATGCCGACGAAATGAATGCGTTTGACTTTGTGCTTCATCGCGCCAGCTCCATGCATGCGCGGGCGACGCGTTCAGTCGCGTCCGGCCGGCCCAGCGCACGCGCCTTGTCCGCCATGTCGAGCAGGCGCTCGCGCGTGAGCCCGCGCAGCAGTTCGGCCAGCCGCTGCGGCGTGAGCTCGGGCTGGGGCAGCAGGATCGCCGCGCCCTGCGCGGACAGGAATCTCGCATTGCCGCTCTGGTGATCGTCCACCGCGTGCGGAAACGGCACGAGTATGCTGGCCACGCCGGCGCAGGCAAGCTCGGCCACGGTCAGCGCGCCGGCGCGGCAGATGAGCACATCGGCCGCGCCGTAGCGCGCCGCCATGTCGTCGATGAAGGCGAGCGTTTCGGCGCGCACCGCGCAGGCGTCATAGCTGCGGCGCAGCGCCGCGATATGCGCCGCCCCTGCCTGGTGCACGACTTCGGGCCGCTCCGCGTCCGGCAGCAGCGCCAGCGCCTGCGGCACGCATTCGTTCAGCGCACGCGCCCCCAGGCTGCCGCCCAGCACCAGCAGCCGGAGCCGGCCGTCGCGCGCCGCTGCGCGTGCGCGGGGCGGGGCCAGCGCAAGGATGTCCGCGCGCACCGGATTGCCGCACAGCCCGGCGCCGGGCAGGGTGTGCGGAAAGGCCTGCAGCACGCGATCAGCGACGCGCGCGAGCACCTTGTTGGCCAGGCCGGCCACCGAGTTCTGCTCATGAATCGCGAGCGGCCGCCCGAACAGCGCGGCCATCATGCCGCCGGGAAAGCTGATATACCCGCCCATGCCGAGCACGACATCGGGGCGGTGCGCGAACAGCGCGCGCGCGCTCTGCCAGAAGGCAACGAGCAGGTTCAGCGGCAAGGCCAGCGCGCGCAGCGGACCCTTGCCGCGCAGCCCGGAGAAGCGCACCCAGGCCATGTCGTAGCCGTGTTTGGGCACCAGGCTCGCTTCCATGCCGGTCCGCGCGCCCAGCCACACCACGCGCCACCCCTGCTCGCGCATATAGCCCGCCACCGCCAGTGCCGGAAACACATGCCCGCCGGTGCCGCCAGCCATGATCATGATCGTGCGTGCCATGTCTTTGTCGTTGCGTTCATGCAGGCGGGCCTCGCATCAGGGCTCCGTTGTAGTTTCGGCGTAACGCGGGCTGCGCCCGCATTAGCCTCCACTGAAATCTTCGTACTCATGCGGGCTGCCCCCGCATGAGTGCTCGATTTTCATAATCAATCCGCAGCAGCACCGCGAGCGCCACGCAGTTGGCGAGAATGCCGCTGCCGCCGAAGCTCATCAGCGGCAGGGTCAACCCCTTGGTCGGCAGCAAGCCCATGTTCACGCCCATGTTGATCAGCGTCTGCACCGCGAACCACACGGCGATGCCCTGCGCCACCAGCGCCGCGTAGTAGCGCTCCGCCGCCGCCGCCTGGCGGCCAATCGCGAACGCGCGCAGCACCAGCCACGCAAACAGGGTGACCACGGCCACCACACCGACCAGGCCGAGTTCCTCGGCGATCACGGCCAGCAGGAAATCGGTGTGCGCTTCGGGCAGATAGAACAGCTTTTCCACGCTGGCGCCCAGGCCCACACCGAGCCATTCGCCGCGGCCAAACGCGATCAGCGCATGCGACAGCTGGTAGCCCCTGCCGTAGGGATCGGACCAGGGGTCCATGAACCCGAAGATGCGCTGCATGCGATAGGGCGAGCTCAGGATCAGCGCGAGAAAGCCCACCAGCGACAGCACGACCAGCCCGGCGAACCACTTGCCGTTCATGCCGCCGAGAAACAGGATCGCCATCGCGATCGAAGCGATCACCACGAACGCGCCGAAATCGGGCTCGCGCAGCAGCAGCCAGCCGACCACGAGCATTACCGCCAGCATCGGCAACAGCCCTTTCTTGAAGCTGTGCATGAGCGCGAATTTGCGCGCCGTATAGTCGGCGGCGTAGAACACCGCGGCGAGCTTCATGAATTCGGAAGGCTGCAGGTTGGCCACGCCCAGCGACAGCCAGCGCCGGGCGCCGTTCACCTCGCGCCCCACATGCGGGATCAGCACCAGCACCAGCGCCAG
>JAAOZY010000191.1 GCA_012274205.1 Betaproteobacteria bacterium | reverse complement strand
GCTGATGGGCGACCCCGACCTGATCATGATCGACGAGCCCACCGAGGGTCTGGCGCCGAAAATCGTCGAGCTCGTGGCCGAGCTGTTCAACGAGATCAAGAACCGCGGCGTGTCCATCCTGCTGGTGGAACAGAAGCTGGCGATCGCGCTCAACATTTCGCAGCGCCTGTATGTCATGGGGCATGGCCGCATCGTGTTCGAAGGCACGCCGCAGGAGCTGCGGCAAAATAGTACAATCCGCAAGGAGTGGCTCGAGGTATGAACACCGAGCCCTGAACCACGGAATTCACCGCCAAGGACTCGATGGACGCGGGGAATTCCTTCCCGCGCTACCTGCCCCTGCGGTTCCAGTTTTTTCTCGGGAGTCCCCATGAGTGCAAATTTCGAAGTAAAAGGCAGCATCGCCGTCATCACCCTCAACAATCCTCCGGTCAACGGCCTCGGCCACGCGACGCGCGCGGGAATATTCGACGGCCTGAAGAAGGCCATGAGCAAGCGCGCGGTCAAGGCGGTGGTGATCACCGGCGCCGGCAAGGCCTTCTCCGGCGGCGCCGACATCAAGGAATTCAACACCCCGAAAACGACAGCCGAGCCGAACCTGCACACGGTGATCGCGGCGATCGAGCGCGCCGACAAACCGGTGATCGCAGCCGTGCACTCGGTGGCGATGGGCGGCGGACTGGAGCTTGCGCTCGCCTGCCATTACCGCGTGGCCTCGCCGGGTGCGCAGATCGCGCTGCCCGAGGTAAAGCTGGGCCTGCTGCCCGGCGCCGGCGGCACGCAACGGCTGCCGCGCGTGGTCGGCGTGGAAACCGCGCTCAACATGATCGTTAGCGGCAATCCGGTGCCCTCGGAGAAGCTCGCCGGCACCAAGCTGTTCGATGAGATGATCGAAGGCGACCTGATGACGGGCGCCATCGCCTTCGCCGAGCGGGTCGCCGCCGTGCGGCCGCTGCCCAAGGTGCGCGACATCAAGGTCGACTACCCCAACCACGAAGCCTTTTTCCAGTTCGCGCGCAACACGGTCGGTGCGATGTCGAAGAATTTCCCGGCGCCGCTGAAATGCGTCGACTGCGTCGCCGCCGCCGCGAGCATGAAATTCGACGACGGCCTGAAGTTCGAGCGCGGGAACTTCCTCGCGCTGATGCAGACCACCGAAAGCAAGGCGCTGCGCCATTTCTTCTTCGGCGAGCGTGCAGCGTCGAAGATTCCGGACGTGCCCGAGGACACGCCGAAGCGGCCGATCAAGTCGGCGGCGATCATCGGCGCCGGCACCATGGGCGGGGGCATCGCCATGAACTTCGCCAACGCCGGCATCCCGGTCACGGTGCTGGAAATGAAGCAGGAGGCGCTGGACAAGGGCCTCGCGACGGTGCGCAAGAATTACGAGAACACGATGAAGAAGGGCAAGCTCACGCAGGCCAAGTTCGACGAGCGCGTCGGCCTGATCAAGGGCACCCTGTCCTACGACGACATCAAGAACGCCGACATCGTGATCGAGGCGGTATTCGAGGAAATGGGCGTGAAGGAAAAGGTGTTCGCCAAGCTGGACCAGGTGATGAAACCCGGCGCGATCCTCGCCTCCAACACCTCGACGCTCGACCTGAACAAGATTGCGTCCTTTACCAAGCGCCCGCAGGACGTGATCGGCACGCATTTCTTCAGCCCGGCCAACGTGATGAAGCTGCTCGAAATCGTGCGCGGCGAGAACACCGCCAAGGACGTGCTCGCCACCACCATGGCACTGTCGAAGAAGATCAAGAAGACCGGCGTGGTCTCGGGCGTGTGCGATGGCTTCATCGGCAACCGCATGATCGAACAGTATTCGCGCCAGGCGGGATTTCTGCTGGAGGAAGGCTGCCTGCCGGAGCAGGTGGACAAGGCGATCGAGAAATTCGGCTTTGCCATGGGCCCGTTCCGCATGGGCGACATGGCCGGCAACGACATCGGCTGGGCCATCCGCAAGCGCCGCTACGTCGAGCGCCCGGACATGAAATATTCCAAGACCGCCGACCTGCTGTGCGAAATCGGACGCTACGGCCAGAAGACCGGCGCCGGCTGGTACGACTACAAGCCGGGCGACCGCAAGCCCTACCCGTCGCAGCTCGTGAACGACATGATCATCAAGCACTCCGCCGACATCAAGGTGAAGCGGCGCAAGGTGAGCGACCAGGAGATCGTCGAGCGCCTGGTGTACTCGATGGTCAACGAAGCCGCGCGCATCCTCGAGGAAGGCATTGCGCAGCGGGCCTCCGACATCGACATGGTCTACCTCGCCGGCTACGGCTTCCCCCTGCACCGCGGCGGCCCGATGTTCTACGCCGACACCGTCGGCCTGCCCAATGTGGTAGCGGCGATGCAGAAATATGCGAAGGGCCGCCACGGCGAGTTCTGGAAGCCGGCGCCGCTGCTGGCCAAGCTCGCCAAGAAAGGCAAGACCTTCAACTAACGGGAAAGCCGGACGCGAGGCGTGCGCCCCGCGCCGGTTTACCTCCGCGGGATGGAACGGACGGGCCGTTCATCCCGCGGTCATTTCCAAGGAGCGCAACATGACTGACGCCGTAATCGTTTCCACCGCACGCACCGGCCTGGCCAAGTCCTGGCGCGGCGCCCTCAACATGACCCACGGCGCCAGCATGGGCGGGCATGTGGTCAAGCACGCCATCGAACGCGCTGGCATCGAAGCCGCCGAAGTCGAGGACGTGCTCATGGGCTGCGCCACGCCCGAGGGCGCGACCGGCGCCAACATCGCGCGCCAGATCGCGCTGCGCGCCGGCTGCCCGGTGACCACCGCCGGGGCCACCGTGAACCGCTTTTGCTCCTCCGGCCTGCAGACCATCGCCATGGCCTCGCAGCGCGTCATTGCCGGAGAAGGCGACGTCTACGTCGCCGGCGGGCTGGAGGCGATCTCCTGCGTGCAGAACGAGTCGAACCGGCACATGATCCAGGAGGTGTGGCTGAAGCAGAACAAGCCGGAAATCTACTGGAGCATGCTGCAGACAGCAGAGCAGGTGGCCAAGCGCTACAAGATTCCGCGCGAGGTGCAGGACCAGTAT
>JAAOZY010000190.1 GCA_012274205.1 Betaproteobacteria bacterium | reverse complement strand
CGCCGCCTATCTCAACCGCAAATTCTATAAATTCAAGTAAGATTCCCGCGGCACGGCGGCCGGGCATGCCGGTGCAGACGACTCGCCTTTGAGTTCATTTCAAATTGAGGGGATAACTCCCCTCATGCTCCCCTATATTGGGCGTCGCAAGATCTAATATTGCAACGGGTTCTTACAGCTGCGGGTTGATGCGCTCGACTTTGCTGTGCAATTTGTTGAGCGCTGACAGATAGGCCTTGGCCGAAGCCACGACGATGTCGGTGTCGGCACCGACGCCGTTGACGATGCGCCCGGCCTTTTGCAGCCTTACTGTCACCTCGCCCTGCGACTCGGTGCCCTGGGTGACCGCGTTGACCGAGTACAACATCAGTTCTGCGCCGCTGTTGGCGACGCTCTCGATCGCCTTGAACGTGGCGTCAACCGGGCCGTCGCCCTGGGACTCCGCGCTGCGCTCGACCGCGCCCTCCGCCAGGACCACGTTCGCGTGCGGGCGTTCGCCGGTGCCGCTCGCTTGGTTCATGTCGACGAGCTTCCAGTGTTCGCTCTGCGCGGCAACCGCCTCGCCCGCGAGCAAGGCGTGGATGTCCTCGTCGAAGATTTCGTGTTTCTTGTCGGCCAGGTCCTTGAAGCGGGTGAAAGCGGCGTTGATTGCCTGATCCGATTCGACGGTTATCCCCAGTTCCTTCAGACGCGCCTTGAACGCAGTGCGGCCGGAGTGCTTGCCGAGAACCAGCTTGTTTGCGTTCCAGCCCACGTCCTCGGCGCGCATGATTTCATACGTCTCGCGGCTCTTGAGCACGCCGTCCTGGTGTATTCCCGCCTCGTGCGCAAATGCGTTGGCGCCGACGATGGCCTTGTTCGGCTGCACCGGAAAGCCGGTGATGCCGGAAACCAGCTTGGAGGCGGGCACGATTTGGGTCGCGTCGATGCGCGTGTCGCACGGGAACACGTCCCGGCGCGTGCGCACCGCCATGACGATCTCCTCGAGCGAACTGTTGCCGGCGCGCTCGCCCAGTCCGTTGATGGTGCACTCCACCTGGCGCGCCCCGCTCATCACCGCAGCGAGCGAATTGGCCACCGCCAGGCCAAGATCGTTGTGGCAGTGCACCGACCAGACCGCCTTGTCGGAATTCGGAATGCGCTCGCGCAGGGTACGGATCAGCCCGCCGAACTGCTCCGGCAGGGTATAGCCCACCGTGTCCGGAATGTTGACTGTGCGCGCCCCTTCCTTGATCACCGCCTCGAGCACGCGGCAGAGGAAGTCCACGTCGGAGCGCCCTGCATCCTCCGGCGAGAATTCCACGTCGTCGGTAAACCGTCGCGCGAAGCGCACCGCGTTGATTGCGTCGGTGAGCACCTGGTCCGGCGTCATGCGCAGTTTTTTCTCCATGTGTATGGGCGAGGTCGCAATGAACGTATGGATGCGCCCGGATTTGGCCGGCTTGATCGCCTCCGCCGCCCGCGCGATGTCCTTGTCGTTGGAACGCGACAGGCCGCACACGGTGCTGTCCTTGATGATTTCCGCCACCGCGCGCACCGCTTCGAAATCGCCGTTGGACGCCGCCGGGAAACCCGCCTCGATCACGTCGACGCGCATTTTCTCCAGCAGGCGCGCGATGCGCAGCTTCTCCTCCTTGGTCATGGAGGCGCCCGGGCTCTGCTCGCCGTCGCGCATGGTGGTGTCGAATATGATCAAGTGGTCCTTCATTTCAGCCTCCTGTAAACAAGTGCAATCGGGGATGGAACGATGCCTGCCTGCGCCGGCTAGGAGCAGGAGTCAAACAAACACGAATTGTGGGGAGGGTTATGTGCGCGCGGGGCGCAGCAGCAGGCCGGCCAGCAGGGGCAGGCTGCAGTGGGGAGCGGTCAACACTGTGATGCTGGAAACCATGGTCCGGAATATATCGGCTTTCCTGCGATTAGGCAATAGGCCCAGCGGAACCGCCGGCGATGTTCGTTTTGCCGCGATCAGTCCGGCAAGTGCACTCCGGGCCGGGAACGGGACGGGGCTGCCGTTGCGGCCGCCTGCGGTCCCGCGCATGCCTACAGATTCTTTTTGCGCCAGTTCCAGGCAAATACGGCGTAGCCCGACAGGGAGTAGGCGACGAACAGCAGGAACAGCACCGTCGGCGGATGGGTGGAGATCAGGATTACCGCGAACACTACCAGCAGTAGGGCCCAGAACGGCACGCTGCGCCGGAAATTGATGTCCTTGAAGCTGTAGAACGGGATGTTGCTGACCATGGTGAGGCCGGCAAACAGCGTGATGATGCAGGCGATCCAGCGCATGGTGCCCACCGCCTCGATCTTGAAATCGTCGACCACCCAGATGAAGCCGGCTACCAGCGCCGCCGCCGCGGGGCTCGGCAGCCCCTGGAAATAGCGCTTGTCCACCACGGCGATATTGGTATTGAAGCGCGCCAGCCGCAGCGCCGCGCCGGCGCAATAGACGAAGGCGGCGATCCAGCCGATGCGGTCCATGCTCTTGAGCGCCCATTCGTACATCACCAGCGCCGGGGCCGCGCCGAATGACACCATGTCGGAGAGGCTGTCGTACTCGGCGCCGAACTCGCTCTGCGTATGCGTCAGACGCGCAACGCGCCCGTCCAGCCCGTCCAGAACCATGGCGATGAATATGGCCACCGCCGCCTGCTCGAAACGCGCGTTCATCGCCTGCACGATCGCGTAAAAGCCGGCGAACAGCGCCGCGGTGGTAAACAGATTCGGCAGCAGATAGATGCCGCGGCGGCGCATTTCGGCGTTGAGCAGCGGCTTCTTGCGCTTGTAGACGGGCATTGAGTGGGCTATTCCAGACTGGCCAGAACGGTGCTGGCAGCATACACCTTGTCTCCCAGCGCCGCCTTGATGCGCGCATTCGGGGGCAGATAAACGTCGACACGCGAACCGAAGCGGATGAAACCATAACGCTGCCCGCGCGCGAGCTTGTCGCCTGTCTTTACATAGCACAGGATGCGTCGCGCGATCAGCCCCGCCACCTGCACGCACACGACATCGGCGCCGGCATCGGCGCGGATCCACAGCGCGTTGCGTTCATTCTCGGTCGACGCCTTGTCCAGCGCGGCGTTGACGAAGCTGCCGGCGTTGTACCAGATCTGCTTCACTTCGCCATCCACCGGGGCGCGGTTGGAGTGCACGTTGAACACGTTCATGAATACGCTGACTTTGATGGTTTCGCGGTCGAGGTAGGGGTCGTGCGCCTTTTCCACGGCCACTACGCGCCCGTCCGCGGGGGACGCCACGGTATTCGCCTCGCCCGGCGTCTCGCGCCCCGGGTCGCGGAAGAACTGCAGCACGAAGGCCGCCACGATCCAGAACGGAATCGACCAGAGCAGGCTGTACCAGGACACGAGCGCCGCCAGTGCCAGCGCGAGCGTCAGGAACGGCCAGCCCTCCCGGGCGATGATTGGGTGAGGGTAGTTCATCGGGGGCACTGATCGCAGCGGAGCAAGACCGGCGGCGGGGCGAGAATCGATGCTTTGCCCGGCGTCCGGCCCGCCCTGCTCCTAGTTCTTGCTCTGATCGACCAGCTTGTTCTTGCGGATCCAGGGCATCATCGCGCGCAACTTCTCGCCCACCACCTCGATCTGGTGCTCGGCAGTGAGGCGGCGGCGCGACAGCAGCGTCGGCGCCCCGGCGCGGTTCTCCAGGATGAAGCTCTTGGCGTATTCCCCGGTCTGGATGTTCTTCAGGGCTTCCTGCATGGCCTTGCGCGTCTCGTCGTTGACGATCTTCGGGCCGGTCAGGTACTCGCCGTACTCCGCGTTGTTGGAGATCGAGTAATTCATGGTGCCGATGCCGCCTTCGTACATCAGATCGACGATCAGCTTGAGTTCATGCAGGCATTCGAAATAGGCCATCTCCGGCGCATAGCCGGCATCGACCAGCGTTTCGAAACCAGCCTTCACCAGCTCGACGCAACCGCCGCAGAGCACGGCCTGTTCGCCGAACAGGTCAGTTTCGGTTTCCTCCTTGAACGTCGTTTCGATCACGCCGGCGCGCGCGCCGCCGATCGCCGCCGCATAGGATAGCGCCAGGTCGCGCGCCTTCTTGCTCGGATTCTGATGCACGGCGATCAGCATCGGCGTGCCCCCGCCCTGGGTGTAGGTGGAGCGCACCGTGTGGCCCGGCGCCTTGGGCGCGATCATCACCACGTCGAGGTCGGCGCGCGGCGCCACCTGGCCGTAGTGGATGTTGAAACCGTGGGCAAATGCCAAGGTCGCCCCTTTCTTGATATTGGGTTCCACCTCCCCCTGATACACGGCCGCGATATGTTCATCGGGCATCAGCATCATTACGAAATCGGCGCCCTTCACCGCTTCGCCGACCTCGGCCACCTTGAGCCCCGCCTTTCTCGCCTTGTCCCAGGACGCGCCGCTCTTGCGCAGGCCGACCGTAACCTTCATTCCCGAGTCGTGCAGATTGAGTGCGTGCGCATGGCCCTGAGAACCGTAGCCAACGATGGTCACCTTCTTGCCCTTGATGAGCGAAAGATCGGCGTCTTTGTCGTAATACACTTTCATGGTTTCCCCTCAGATTGGGAGACTGGAGAGCGGAGGCTGGAGGCTGGTTGCGCAACTGCTCGACTAGCTTCCGGACACTCCCACCCGGCCTCTGTTCGTCAAATTCTAAGTACCCGCTGGCCGCGGGAAATGCCGCAGGCGCCGGTGCGCGCCGTCTCGAGGATCGCGCTGTTGCCGAGCGCTTCGATGAAGGCGTCGAGCTT
>JAAOZY010000031.1 GCA_012274205.1 Betaproteobacteria bacterium | reverse complement strand
CTCGGTTTTCGATGCGGGCGCACCGCCCGCTGGCTCGAGTTGTTCGCTGGTGCGGCCGAAACGGCGCTCGCGCCGCTGATAGGACGCGATCGCCTGATCCAGCGCTGCCGCGTTGAAGTCGGGCCAAAGCGTATCGGTGAAATAGAATTCGCTGTAGGCAAGCTGCCACAGAAGGAAATTGCTGATGCGCTGCTCGCCGACGGTGCGGATGAACAAATCCGGTTCGGGCGCATAGCCCATGGCGAGGCAGCTCGCGAGCTGTTCTTCGGTAAACGCGCCGCGCTGTTCGGGGCTGGATTCGATCAGGCGCTGCATCGCCTGCAGCAGGTCCCAGCGCCCGCCGTAGTTCGCGGCGATGCTGAGCGTCATTTTCTGGTTGTCCCGGGTCAGCCGCTCCGCGCGCTCGACCAGATCGGCGATTTTCTTGCCAAAAGGCGCCAGGTCGCCCACTACGCGCAGGCGTATGCCGTTGCGGTGCAGTTTTTCCGCTTCCCGCTCCAGCGCCATGACGAAAAGCCCCTTCAGCATCGATATCTCTTCGGCCGGCCGGCGCCAGTTCTCGGAGCTGAAGGCGAACAGAGTCAGGTATTCAACGCCGCGCGCTACGCAGGCTTTGACCACTTCACGCACGATCTCCACGCCGCGCTTGTGTCCGGCCGCGCGCGGCAGCATGCGCTGCTTGGCCCAGCGGCCATTGCCGTCCATGATGATCGCGATATGGCGCGGAACCGCCGGTACCTGGGGTATATCGAGGGTCGAACTGGAAAACGGGGGCATGAAGGGCTCGGTCCGAATGGCGCGCGGGGTCAGACGGCCATCAGGTCGGTTTCTTTGGCCGCGAGCAGTTTATCGATTTCGGCGATGAACTTGTCGGTGAGCTTCTGGACTTCATCCTGCGCGCGGCGCTCGTCGTCTTCGGATACCTCTTTCTGCTTGAGCAGCTCTTTCAGGTGATGATTGGCGTCACGCCGCAGATTTCTCACTGCGATCTTGGCGTTCTCGCCTTCGCCCTTGACCACCTTGATCAGTTCGCGCCGGCGCTCCTCGGTCAATGCCGGCATTGGCACGCGGATCAGGTCTCCCTGCATCGCCGGATTCAGTCCCAGATCGGATTCGCGGATCGCTTTTTCGATCACGCTGCCCATTTTCTTTTCCCACGGCGAAATGCCGATGGTGCGCGCATCGATCAGGGTCAGGTTGGCGACCTGGTTGAGCGGCATCTGCGTGCCGTAGTAGTCGACCGTGATGTGGTCGAGGATGCCGGTATGCGCACGTCCCGTGCGCACTTTGCCCAGGTCTGTTTTCAGCGCATCGAGCGACTTCTGCATCTTCTGCTCGGCGGTTTTTTTTACATCAGCGATCATGCTCACACCCCCTGCTCAACTATGCACCAAAGTTCCCTCGTCTTCGCCCATCACCACGCGCTTCAGCGCGCCGGGCTTGAAGATGCTGAACACGTTGATCGGCAGCTTCTGGTCGCGGCACAGGGTCAGTGCGGTCGCATCCATCACCTTCAGATTCTGGCTGATCGCCTCGTCGAAACTGAGCCTGGCATAGCGCCGGGCTTGCGGATCGGTCTTGGGATCGGAGCTGTAGACGCCGTCCACCTTGGTCGCCTTCAGTACGATATCACAGCCCATCTCGGTTCCGCGCAGCGCCGCCGCCGTATCGGTGGTGAAAAACGGGTTGCCGGTGCCGGCGGCGAAGATCACGATCTTTCCCTCTTCGAGATAGCGCATGGCCTTGCCGCGAATGTAGGGTTCGACAACCTGCTCGATGTTAAGCGCGGATTGCACCCGGCCGTTGAGGCCGCCGCGGCGCATTGCGTCCTGCAGCGCAAGCGCATTCATGACCGTTGCCAGCATGCCCATGTAGTCCGCAGTGGCGCGGTCCATCCCGGCGGCAGCCGGCGCCACGCCGCGAAAGATGTTGCCGCCGCCGATGACTACCGCAATCTCCAGGCCCATTGCCGCGACCGCCGCGATCTCGGCGACGATGCGGTCTATGGTTGCGCGGTTGATGCCGTACGCATCCTCCCCCATCAGGGCCTCGCCCGAGAGCTTGAGCAGGATGCGCTTGTAGGCGGGCGCTGCAGGCACGGCGTTCAACCCGCCGCGGCCTTTGCCTGGGCCGCGACCTCTGCGGCAAAATCGCTCGACTTCTTCTCTATTCCCTCGCCAACGACGAAAAAGCGGTAGCTGAGCAGCGTGGCCTTTCTCGCAGCGAGCATTTTCTCCACCGTGAGCTTGTCGTCCTTGATGTAAGTCTGTCCGAGCAGCGTGATTTCCCCGAGAAACTTGTTCAGCCCGCCTTCGACCATCTTCTCGGCGATGTTCGCCGGCTTGCCCGATTCCTTGGCACGCGCGACCAGTACATCGCGCTCGCGCGCCACCGCTTCCGGCGCGACCTGGTCGCGCGACAGGAACTGCGGCCGGGCGAACGCAATGTGCATGGCCAGATCCTTGCCGACTTCATCGTCGCCTTCGAATTCGACCAGCACGCCGATTTTGACCCCGTGCAGGTAGCGCGCCAGCTTGGCTGCGGTGTGCACCCGGTGAAAGCGGCGGATGCTCAGGTTTTCGCCGATCTTCTGCACCAGTGCCTGGCGCTTTGCCTCGACCGTGGCATCTCCGAGCGGCAAGGCCGAAAGCGCTGCGACATCGGCGGGATTGCGTTCGGCAACCAGCTGCGCCAGCGCCGCGGCGAACTCCAGAAAATCGGAGTTCTTGGCGACGAAATCGGTTTCGCAATTGATCTCGACCAGGGAAGCGGACTTGCCGTCCGCGCCAAGGTAGGCGCCAATCACGCCTTCGGCGGCCACGCGGCCGGCTGCCTTATTCGCCTTGGCGCCGCTCTTGACGCGCAACAGGTCCTCGGCCGCCTTCAGGTCGCCGTTGGTGTCGACCAGGGCTTTCTTGCATTCCATCATGCCCAGGCCCGTGGTTTCGCGCAGCTCCTTTACCAGGGCCGCGGTGATTTCTGCCATTTATTTGCTCCTCATAGTTCAAAAAAAGGGGCTTGCGCCCCTTTTGCACGACAACGGCGCTGCGCCTCAGTCGGCCGATTCTTCCTGCGCTTCCAGTTCCACGAATTCGTCGGCGCCGGCACCGGACACGATCTCCTGCAGCGACACGTCGCGGCCCTCGAGGATTGCGTCGGCCACGCCGCGTGCATACAGGCGGATCGCTCGGCTGGAATCGTCGTTGCCGGGAATCACGTGGGTAATGCCCTCGGGCGAGTGGTTGGTGTCGACCACGCCGATGATCGGTATGCCCAGCTTGTTGGCCTCGACCACTGCCCCCTTCTGGTAGCCTACATCGATGATGAACAGCGCGTCGGGCACGCCGGTGAGGTCCTTGATGCCGCCCAGGCTGCGCTCGAACTTGACCAGTTCGCGCTGGATGCCGAGCGCCTCTTTCTTCGCCAGTTTTTCCAGGCTGCCGTCCTGCACCATGGCCTCCATGTCCTTCAAGCGCTTGATCGACTGCTTGACGGTCTTGAAGTTGGTGAGCATGCCGCCCAGCCAGCGGTGGTCGACATAGGGCGCGCCGCAGCGTATCGCCTCTTCCTTGATGATTTCACGCGCCTGGCGCTTGGTGCCAACGAACAGAATGGTGCCCTTGTTGGCGGACATTTTTTTCACGTATTTCATCGCCTCCTGGTACATCACCATGGTTTTTTCCAGGTTAACGATGTGGATCTTGTTGCGATGGCCGAAAATGAAAGGGGCCATCTTCGGGTTCCAGAAGCGGGTCTGGTGGCCGAAGTGCACCCCGGCTTCCAGCATTTGACGCATGGTCGTGGACATTCAAACTTCTCCGTTTAGGGTTAGTCATAACCACCCGGCTCGTCATAACCCGGCAAAGGGCACCCTAAGAGCAGGCGGATAAAATTTAGCCAAGAATTTTGGCTAGCTTGCAAGTGTATCATGAAGGGTGAGCTTTGTTCAAGAAATCCATGACTAAACAGCAGATTAAACTTCGCCGGCGGCACCGGCACGGAACCTGCCGACAGGCGCAGCCGCCGTGCCGGTGCGTTAGGCTTGGCTTCCCTTGGACGGGGCTATCCTTTATCCTTCCCACCCTTTGACCTTCCCATCCTGTGAGCCCAGTTCCTAGATGAGCATCCACATCAAGACCGCAGAAGAAATCGAAAAAATGCGCATCGCCGGACGCCTCGCGGCCGAAGTGCTCGATTTCATCGGCCCCCATGTCAAATCCGGGATCACGACCGGCGAAATCGACAGCCTTTGCCACGACTACATGGTCAAGGTGCAGAAAACGGTGCCGGCGCCGCTGAACTATGCACCGCCGGGCTACCAGCCCTATCCAAAATCCATCTGCACCTCGATCAACCACCAGGTCTGCCATGGCATTCCCGGCGAGCGGCAGCTGAAACACGGGGATATCGTCAACATCGACATCACCGTGATCAAGGACGGCTATCACGGCGACACCAGCCGCATGTTCTGCGTCGGTGAACCTGCAATCCAGGCGCGCCGGCTGTGCGAAACCACCTACGAATGCATGTGGTTGGGCATCCTCGCGGTCGCGCCCGGCGCGCGCCTGGGCGACATCGGGGCCGCGATCCAAAAACATGCGGAGGAGCACGGCTACAGCGTCGTGCGCGAATTCTGCGGCCATGGCATCGGCAGGAATTTCCACGAGGAGCCGCAGGTACTGCATTATGGGCGTCCCGGCACCGGCGTAACGCTGCAGCCCGGCATGATCTTCACCATCGAACCCATGATCAACGCGGGCAAACCGGCGATTCGCGAGCTGTCCGACGGCTGGACCATCGTGACCAAGGACCACAGCCTGTCTGCGCAGTGGGAACATACCGTGCTCGTTACCGAGACCGGGCATGAGGTGCTGACGCTGTCCGACGGCGCGCCGGCGCAACCGGTACCGAAGGTCCCCCGCCTGTGACCCCCGGCGCGCAGCTCGCGGATCCGGCGCGGCGTCCCGCTGCCAGTTTGCGCGAACAGCTGCAGGAGGGGCGGCGCGAGCTGCATCGGCGTTACGTCGCCGAGGGCAATGCGACGCAGGTGCTGCGCCATCACCGGCTGCTCATCGACCGGACGCTCAGAAGCATCTGGAAGCAGGCGGCGCTGCCGAACTCGCTCGCGCTCGCCGCCGTCGGCGGCTACGGCCGCGGCGAGCTGTTTCCCTATTCCGACGTCGACCTGCTGGTCCTGCTGCCGCACGAGCCGGACGCAGAACTCAAAGCCAAGCTCGAAGCCCTGATCGGCGGCCTCTGGGATGCGGGCGTCGAGCCCGGCCACAGCGTGCGCACCATAGACGAATGCCTGTCTGAATCCGCAAAGGACATCACGGTGCAGACCAGCCTGCTCGAAGCCAGGTGGCTCGCCGGCAGCCGCAGCCTGTTTGCCGCATTCACCGGCGCCATGCGCGCGCAGCTCGATCCGCAGGCGTTTCTCCAGTCCAAGCGCCTGGAGCAGGAGCAGCGCTATGGCAAATTCCAGGAAAGCCCGTACAGCCTGGAGCCCAACCTGAAAGAGGCGCCGGGCGGACTGCGTGACCTGCAGGCGATTCTGTGGATCAGCCGCTCTGCGGGTCTGGGCGACAACTGGATGCAGCTCGCCGCGCGCGATCTGATTACAACAGCGGAAGCGCGGCAGCTCGCCGGCTATCAGAAGTTTCTGAGCGAACTGCGCGTGCGCCTGCACTACATTGCCGGCCGGCGCGAAGACCGGCTGCTGTTCGACTATCAGAGCGCCCTGGCCGTGCAGTTCGGCTATGCCGACACGCCGGGCAAGCGTGCGAGCGAGCAGCTGATGCAGCGCTATTACCGCACCGCCAAGGCAATCACCCAGCTCAATACGCTGCTGCTGCAGAATATTGCGGTGCAGTTGCTGTCGCGCGAGCACAGCGAGCCCGAAATCCTCAACGAACGCTTCCAGGCGGCGCATGAACTGCTGGATGCGCGCGACCCCGAGCTGTTCGAGCGCCAGCCTGGCGCCATCCTCGAAAGCTTCCTGCTGCTGCAGCAGCACTCCGAGCTCAAGGGCATGAGCGCGCCCACGCTGCGCGCGCTGTGGCGCGCCCGCAGCCGAATCGATGCGCGCTTTCGCCGCGATCCGGCCAATCGCGCGCTGTTCCTGCAGATCCTGCAGCAGCCGCGCGGCATCGTGCACGAGATTCGGCGCATGAACCAGTACTCCATCCTCGGCCGCTACCTGCCCGCGTTCGGCCGGATCGTGGGGCAGATGCAGTACGACCTGTTTCACGCCTACACTGTCGACCAGCACATACTCACCGTGATTCGCAACCTGCGCCGCTTCACCATGGTCGAATTCGCCCACGAGTATCCGCAGTGCAGCCGCCTGATGGCCGGATTCGAGCGCCACTGGCTGCTGTACGTCGCGGCGCTGTTCCATGACATCGCCAAGGGCCGCGGCGGCGACCACTCCACGCTCGGCATGCGCGATGCGCGCAGCTTTTGCCGCGCGCACGGCCTCTCGCGCGAGGACACCGATCTGGTTGCGTTCCTGGTCGAGCACCACCTCAGCATGTCGGCGGTGGCGCAAAAGCAGGATCTGTCCGACCCGGAGGTCATCAGCGCCTTCGCCGCTACGGCAAAAACCGAGCGCCGCCTGACCGCGCTGTACCTGCTCACCGTGGCCGATGTGCGCGGCACCAGCCCCAAGGTGTGGAACGCATGGAAAGGCAAGCTGCTAGAAGACCTGTTCCTGCTCGCCCGAAGGCTACTGCGCGGCGACAGCATCGGCTTCGAGAAGGACATCCAGGCGAAGCAGGACGACGCGCTGCGCCTGCTGCGTTTGTACGCGCTGTCGGACGAGGTCAAGGACCGGCTGTGGAGCCAGCTCGACGTGGCCTATTTCCTGCGCCACGACGCGCAGGACATCGCCTGGCAGACGCGCACGCTGCACTACCGCGTCGATGCCGACCGCCCGGTGGTGAAAGCGCGCCTGTCGCCGATCGGCGAAGGACTCCAGGTGATGATCTATACGCGCGACCAGCGCGACCTGTTTGCGCGCATCTGCGGCTATTTCGAGCAGATCAACTACAGCATCGCCGACGCGCGCATCCATACCACGCGCCACGGCTATGCGCTGGACACCTTCCTGCTGCTCGGCCCGGGCAACAATCCGCACTACCGCGACATGATCAACCTGATCGAGACCGATCTTGCGGACCGGCTCCAGCGGCAGACGCCGCTGCAGCCGCCGACGCGCGGGCGGGTATCGCGCCAGCTCAGGCATTTTCCGATCACGCCCGAGGTCGCCATCCGGCCGGACGAGCGCGGCGCCAGTTACGCGCTGTCGATCATTGCCGGCGACCGCCCCGGCCTGCTTTACGCGATAGCACTGGTGCTGGGGAAATATGGCATCAACCTGATCACGGCCAAGATCGTGACCCTGGGCGAGCGCGCCGAAGACGTATTCCTCGTATCCGGCGCGGCACTCGCCAACCCGAAGACCGTGCTGAAGCTCGAAAGCGAGCTGCTCGAGGCCCTGACGCACCAATAAGCGGCAGCAGCCCGCGCCGGCACGCCGGCGCGCGGCTTATTCGTCGAGGACTTCCTCGCCCGGGAACAACGCCTGGATGAAACCGAATTTGCTGAAATCGCGGATGCGCATCGGGTAAAGGATGCCCGCCAGATGGTCGCATTCGTGCTGCACCACGCGCGCGTGGAAGCCGTCGACGCTGCGGTCGATGCGCTGGCCCTTCTCGTCGTAGCCCTGGTAGCGAAGGCGCACATAACGCGGCACCATGCCGCGCAGTCCTGGCACCGACAGGCAGCCTTCCCAGTCCTCCTCCAGCTCGTCCGAGAGCGGGCTTAGCTGCGGGTTGATGAGCACCGTGTCCGGAACTTCCTCGACATCGGGATAACGCGGATTCCGCGCCACGCCGAATATTACGACCTGCAGACCGACGCCGATCTGCGGCGCCGCCAGCCCTGCGCCGTTCAGATGTGCCATGGTATCGCGCATATCGGCCAGCAGCGCCTGCAGCTCCGGCGTGTCGAAGCGCTCCACCGGCCGCGCCTGCTGCAGCAGGAACGGGTCGCCCATCTTGAGCACCTCGCGAATCATGCCACCACCAGCTGTTCGATGATGCGGCGCACGCGCGCGAGCGCAGCCTGCAACACCTGCTCGATGTCGTCGAGGCGGATCGCATGCACGCTGGTGCCGCGGCCGGCGGCCCAGTTCGCGACCACGGCGATGGCGGCGTAATCGAGGCCGGCTTCGCGCGCCAGCGCTGCTTCCGGCATGCCGGTCATGCCGACGACGTCGGCGCCGTCGCGCTCCAGGCGGTCGATCTCGGCGGCGGTTTCAAGCCGCGGGCCCTGGCACGCGGCATAAACTGCGTCGTCGGCAATCGCTTCGCCGCTCGCGCGTGCCGCGTCGATGATGCGGCGGCGCAAATTGGCGGAGTACGGTTCGGTGAAGTCGATGTGCGTGACCGGACTGTCCCCGCCATCGTAATAGGTGTTCTTGCGCCCCCAGGTGTAGTCGATGATCTGGTGCGGCACCGCGATGGCCCCGGCTTGCATATCCGCGCGTATTCCTCCCACCGACGCGACCGAAACCACGCCTTCGACCTTCTGCTCCGCGAGCGCCCAGATGTTGGCGCGATAGTTCACCTCGTGCGGCGGAATCGTGTGGCCGTAGCCGTGGCGCGCGAGAAACACGACGTCCACGCCGCAGATGCGGCCAAAGGTCAATGCGCCCGAGGGTTCACCATAGGGCGTGCGCACCGCCAGGCGGCGCGTGACGTCGAGATTCGACAGCTGGGTCAGGCCGCTGCCGCCAATGATGGCTAACATGGGAACAAAGACAGGGATGAAAACCCGGGCACGGCAACGGCGCCGATGTTATCACGGCGCGCCGCGCACGCAACCCGGGACCTCGCTCCGCGCGCGCTCATGCTTCGCCATCCTCGCGCAAGGCATAAATTGCCGGCAGATTGCGCCAGGCGCCGTGCGCGTCCATGCCGCAGCCGAACACATAGCGGTCCGGCAGCGACAGGCCGATAAAATCAGCGCACAGGGGTTTGGCCGCGGCTTTCTTCTTGTCCGTAAGCACGGCGCAATAGAATGCGCGCGCGCCCAGGCCGAGCACGCGCTCGCGTATCGCGCGCATGGTCTCGCCCGCGTCGAGAATGTCGTCCAGTACCAGCACGACCCGGCCGGAAACCCCGCCCTTGGGGCCGACTTTCCATACCACCTCGCCGCCGCTGGTGGCATCGCCGTAGCGCGAGGCATGGATATAATCGAAATCCAGCGGAAAATTCAGCAGCGGCAGGATGCGCCCGGTAAACACCACCGCCCCACCCATCACCGACAGCACCAGGGGATACTGGTCCTTCAGCTTTGCCGTGATTTCCGCGGCGACGCGCTCGATGGCGGCATCCACCGCGGCCGCGCTGTGGATCAAATCGGCCGATTCCAGTATCCGCCAGGCGCGCGCGCTTTGATCCATTTGCTCAGTGCCTGCCCCGCCTAGAGCGACTTCAGGTACGCGCTAAACGCGGCGCCGGTCTCGGGATGCTTTTTGCCATACTCCACCGTGGCCTTGAGATAACCCAGCTTGGAGCCGCAATCGTAGCGCTTGCCCTGAAAGCGATAGGCCAGTACTTTCTCCTCCCGCATCAGCGCGACGATGCCGTCGGTCAGCTGGATCTCGCCGCCCGCCCCCGCCTGCACACCGGCAAGGTGGTGGAAGATGCGCGGGTTCAGGATATAGCGGCCGACGACGGCGAGCGTGGACGGCGCATCCTTCGGCAGCGGCTTCTCGATCATGGCGCTGACCACGCCCGGCTCGCTGCCATCGGTCTTCACGATGCCGTATTGGCGCGTATTTTCGCGCGGCACTTCCTCCACCCCGAGCACGGAACACTGGTGCTGCTCGTACACCTTTACCATCTGGCTGATGACCGGCGGCGCGGCGTCGATGAGGTCGTCGGCCAGGATGATCGCGAACGGCTCGTCGTAGACCACCGGCTCTGCGCACAGCACGGCGTGGCCCAGACCCAGCGGCTCCGGTTGGCGGATGTAGATGCAGTTGATGCGCGAGGGAACGACGGTCTGCACCAGTTCGAGCAGTTCCAGCTTGCCGCGCGCGGCCAGTTCAGCTTCCACCTCGTAGGCCTTGTCGAAATGGTCTTCGATGGTGCGCTTGTTGCGCCCGGTGATGAAGATCATGTCGGTGATGCCCGCCTCCACCGCTTCCTCGACCGCATACTGGATCAGCGGCTTGTCCACCACCGGCATCATTTCCTTCGGGCTGGCCTTGGTCGCTGGCAGAAAGCGGCTGCCCATGCCTGCCACCGGAAATACACATTTGCGTACGCGCTTCATTGTCTGTCCTCAAAAACCGTAACAAGAGCTATCTTGTTACGGGCCTGTCTTGGGGAGCACGAGGGGAGTATCCCCTCGTCTTGTTACAAACCTTCAAGCAATTGCAGCAATCCGGCCTCATCCAGCACGGTGACGCCCAGCTGCTCCGCCTTGGCGAGCTTGCTTCCGGCCTCCGCGCCTGCCACCACGTAATCGGTCTTGCCGGACACCGATCCGGCGACTTTGCCGCCCTGCGCTTCGATCAGTTCCTTTGCCTGCTCGCGGCTCATGCCCGGCAGCGTCCCGGTCAGCACGAACACCTTTCCCGCCAGACGCGCTGCGTTTGCCGCCGCGCCGGGCGGCCCCTCCTGCCAATGCACGCCGCAGGCGCGCATCTGCTCGATCACCTCCCGATTGTGCGCTTCGGCACAGAATTGCGCGATCGAAAGCGCAACCACCGGACCGATGTCGGGCACCAGCTGCAGCATTTCTGCGTCAGCCTGCATCAGGCGATCCAGACTGCCGAAGTAGCGCGCCAATTCCTTCGCCGTCGCCTCCCCGACGTTGCGTATCCCCAGGGCGTAGATGAATCGCGCCAGCGTGGTGCTCTTGGAGCGTTCGATCGCGTCGAGCACATTTTGCGCCGATTTTTGCGCCATGCGCTCAAGGCCCGCCAGCGCCACGAAGCCCATGCGATACAGGTCCGCCGCAGTCTTGACGATATCGTTGTCGACCAGCTGGTCGACCAGTTTTTCCCCCAGGCCTTCGATATCCATCGCGCGGCGCGAAGCGAAATGCAACAGCGCCTGCTTGCGCTGCGCCGGGCAGATCAAGCCGCCGGAGCAGCGCGCCACTGCCTCGTCCGGCAGCCTGAGCACGGCGGAGCCGCATACCGGGCAGGTCGCAGGCATGCTGAATTCGGCGGCGTTCCGGGGGCGCAGGTCCTTGAGCACGGTCACCACTTCCGGGATGACATCCCCCGCACGGCGCACCACCACGGTGTCGCCGATGCGCACATCCTTGCGCCGCAGTTCGTCTTCGTTGTGCAGCGTCGCGTTGGTGACGGTTACGCCGCCGACAAACACCGGCGCCAGGCGCGCCACCGGGGTGAGCGCGCCGGTGCGCCCCACCTGCACCTCGATCGCGAGGACCTCGGTGTTCGCCTCTTCGGCCGGAAACTTGTGCGCGATGGCGAAGCGCGGTGCGCGCGCAACGAATCCCAGGCGCTGCTGCGCCGCCACGCTGTTGACTTTGTAGACCACGCCGTCGATCTGGTAGGCGAGCGCGGCGCGGCGCTCGCCCAGCTGCCGGTAATAGTCCAGCAGGCCCTGCAGGCCGCGCACCACCTTGCGCTCCGGGCAGACCGGCAGGCCCAGTTGCTGTAGCCAGTCCTCCAGCGCACTGTGCGTGGCTGGCGCAGCGGCGCCTTCGATGGCGCCGGCGGCGTAGACGTAGAATCGCAGCGCCCTGGATGCAGTAATGCGTGAATCGAGCTGGCGCAGGCTGCCCGCAGCGGCATTGCGCGGATTGACGAATTCCTTTTCTTCGTTGGCGCGCTGGCGCGCGTTCAACGCATCGAAATCGCGCCGGTACATCAGCACTTCGCCGCGGACCTCCAGCAATTGCGGCGGAGCCTTGCCCCGCAGGCGCAGCGGGATGCTCTTCACCGTGCGCAGGTTGGGCGTTACATCCTCGCCGGTATAGCCGTCGCCGCGCGTGGCGCCCCGGGTGAATCGCCCCTGCTCGTAGACGAGGCTGATCGCGAGGCCGTCGAACTTGGGCTCGGCCAGGTATTCGATCGTATCGAGTTCCACACCCTCGCGCACGCGCCGGTCGAACGCGCTCACCTCCTCCTCGGAAAAAGCGTTGCTGAGCGAAAGCATGGGGGTACGGTGGGCGAACGGTTCGAACTGCGGCAGTGGCGTCGCGCCGACGCGCTGCGTCGGCGAATCGGGGCTGGCCAGTTCCGGATGATCGCTCTCGAGCTGCTGCAGTTCACGCAACAGCCGGTCGTACTCGGCATCGCTTGCCAGCGGCTGATCGAGCACGTAGTACAGGTAGTTATGGCGCTCCAGCTCCGCGCGCAGCGCCTGCACCCGCGCCAGTGGGGCTTTGGCTGCGGCCATCAGGAGAACAGGCGCAGCGCCAGCGGACTGCCCGCCGGTATCCCCTGTTGCTCCATGCTCGCATAGAGGACCTGCAGCTGGCTGCGTATCCTGCCCAGCGCGGCATCGTCCAGCGGCCGGCGATTGTCGTCGACGATCCCGGCCGACAGCGTTTCGGCCATGGCGCGCGCAAAGCGGACAAAGCGGTCGAAGGTGGCAAGGCTGCCGGGCGCCCTGGCAACGTCGAATAAGAGGGTGAGGCCCCGGGTCGCGATCGTCTTCATGCCCTCCGCGGAGAATGCCGGCGCCTCGCTGTTGGACAGGGCATAGAGTTCCAGCCCGGCCTCGTCACGGCAACAGAATCTGCCGTCGCGCTCGAGCGAAAACCCGTTCGCTTCGGCGAAAGCGCGGATCTTGGTGCCCTGGAAGCTGCCGCTGCGCGCAACCAGGTTGAGTCCGATCTGCACGTCGACCTCGGCGCAAAGGGTATCCAGCTGCTGCGCCCGCGCCAGTGCAGCCGCGCGCTCGGCCAAAGTACATTCTGCGCCGATGGCGCCAGCCACTGACTGCGCCATGGCGCTGAAATCCGACAAGTCCTGCTCGTTCGCCGCTCCCTTGCGGTCGGCAAGCTGCATCGCCGCGCGCAGCCTTTGGTACGCGCCAGCCGCGGCCAGCGGTTCCCAGCCGGACGTCTGCGGGTTATAGCCGTCCCAGCTGACCGCCTTGCCCGGTCCGGCAGGGCCGTCGACGATCGCTGCGGAGACGGCGTCGCCGCCGACCGCTTTCTGTGCTTCAAGCGTTGCGACAAAGTCGATGCCCGAATCGGACATCGCCGCGGGTGCGGCGGATTCGCCCGGCATCCCCGACAGCGTGGGTTCAATGCGTTCGCGCGAGGCGCGCGGTCCCGGGGCTGCAGCCTTCCCGCCCAGCAGCACATCGTCGTGGGGGGAACCGAAGGCCTCCTCCGACTGGCGTTTGAGCCGCGCTTCCTGCAGCTTGTTGTAGGCCAGCACCCCGATCACCACCAGGGCGCCTATACCCAACAGGCCGAGCTGCAGTTCACTCATATGCGCCGCCACCTGAGTAGAGTGTGGATCACGCCGCCAGCTCCTCCTTCATCCGCAATGCTTCCTCGATGTCGACGGCAACCACGCGCGACACCCCGGATTCCTGCATCGTCACGCCCACCAGCTGGGCCGCCATTTCCATGGTGATCTTGTTGTGGCTGATGTAGAGGAACTGGGTGTCGGCCGACATGCGCTTCACCAGATCGCAGAAGCGCTCGGTATTGGGATCGTCCAGCGGCGCATCGACCTCGTCGAGTAGGCAGAACGGCGCCGGATTCAGCTGGAACATGGAAAACACCAGCGCCAGCGCGGTGAGCGCTTTTTCGCCCCCCGACAGCAGGTGGATGGTGGAGGTCTTCTTCCCCGGCGGCTGGGCGATGACCTGCACGCCTGCATCCAGGATTTCGTCGCCGGTCATGAGCAGGCGCGCCTCGCCGCCACCAAACAAGCTGGGGAACATCTGCCCGAAATGCCCGTTCACGGTATCGAAGGTCTGCTGCAACATTTCGCGTGTTTCGCGATCGATGCGGCGGATCGCGGCCTCCAGCGTTTCCAGCGCCATGCCGAGGTCGGCCGCCTGCGCATCGAGGAAGCTCTTGCGCTCGCGGCTGGCCTGCAGTTCCTCCAGCGCAGCCATGTTGACTGCACCCAGGTCGCTGATGGCCTGCGCCAGGCGGTTGATTTCGGTCTGCAGCGCGTTGGGCCGCATGCCTTTTTCCAGGGCAGCGACAAGCGCCTCTTCGTCGGCCCCGGCCTCGGTCAGCTGACCGGCAAACTGATCCCGGTTGAGCCGCGCCGCCTGTTCCTTCAGGCGCAGTTCGTTGATGCGGTTTCGCAGCGGCTCCAGCTTCTGCTCGCAGGCCAGGCGCTCCTCTTCGATGCTGCGCAGCCCCAGGCTCAGTTCTTCCTGGCGTGTGCGCGCGGCGGCCAGCGCCTGTTCGCGCTGGACCCTCTGCTCCAACCGGACTTGCAGCTGCTGCCGCAAATCCTCGTCCTGCTGCCCTGCCAGCTCTGTTCGGAGCTGCTCCAGCTGCCGCGCCGCCCCTTCAGATTGCTCCAGTATTACATGAATAGAAGTTTGTATTTCATTGATTTTAGAAGAGCATTCTTTTTCATAAAATACCGATTGCTGGGCTTCGTGCTCGGCGCGCTGCAGCGCTTCTCTCTGTGCATTCAGCGCCTCCTCGGCCAGCTTGTGGGCCTGCTCCGCGGCCTGAACCTGAACTGCAACCGCGTCCATGACTTGCCGATGATCGGCCAGGCTGGCCTCGGCCGTCGTCCGCCTGGCGCCTTCTGCTTCCTGCTGGCGCGAAATCTCGTCCAATTCCTGCTGAATCTGCCGGCTGCGTTCCTGGAATCGCTCCATGCCCTGCGACAGCCTGAGGCTTTCCATCTGCTGCTCGTGCACCTGCTGCTTCAGCAGCGCCGCTTCCTGCCGCATGCTGGCCAGGCGCTGGTTGTGACCCCCGAGCGCCGCTTCGACCACGTGCTGTTCGGTACGGGCCTGGCGCAATGCGTCTTCGCGCTGACCCAGCTGCGCGCTCAGATCCTCGATTTCGCGCTGGCGCGCGAGTATGCCGGTGTCCGCTGGATCAGGCGCGTGGAAGCTGACGGCGCAGCGCGAGAACTGGTGCCCTTCGCGGTTTACCAGGATCGTTCCCGGCGGCAATGCCTGCCGTTGTTCGAGGCCGGGTGTGCTTTCAACCGCATAGACCCCGTGCAGCCAGTCGTGCATCACCACGCGCACGGCTTCGTCCTGGATCTGCAGCAGCGAGGCCAGCGGCCGCATGCCTTCCAGCGCCGCGTCCTGCATCGGCGCCGCCGCCGCAAACGCGCTCAATTTCGCCGGCGGCACGTCTTCCAGCAGGCGTTGCAGCGACTCCGGCTGCCCTACTTCCAGCGCGTGCAGTTTCTCGCGCAGCACCGCCTCGATCGCCGTCTCCCATCCTGCCTCGACCCGCACCCGCTGCCACAGGCGCGGCAGCGCCTGCAGCCGGTGCTTGATCAGCCATTCGTGGATCTGCGCATTGCTTTCGACCTGATCCTGCACTTGCTTCAGGGTTGCCAGGCGCGATTCGAGACCCGCCTGCTCGCGCAACTGTGCGTCCAGCTTCTCCTGCGCCGCACGGCGCGCGCTTTCCAGATCCGGCAGCTGTTCGAGCTGCGCCGCCAGCTGCGCGTCCTTGCGCGCAAGTTCTCCGGCAAGCTCCGCTATGCGGCGCTGCTGCTCGTCGATTTCGGCCGCATCCGGTCTGGCCAGGCCTTCGTGTTCCGCGAGCAGGCGCTCCTGCCGCAGTACCAGGCCCTGCAGGGTCCGGTCTGAATGGTCGATATGCGTCTGCTCGATCTTCAGCGCCTGCTCGGTCTGGGCCAGGGCGGCGCGCTCGGCCGCAAGCCCTGATTGCGCCGCG
The DNA here is from genome assembly GCA_012274205.1 of Betaproteobacteria bacterium. Classification (GTDB taxonomy): domain Bacteria; phylum Pseudomonadota; class Gammaproteobacteria; order Burkholderiales; family SG8-39; genus 2-12-FULL-64-23. Next base: position 10,008 of record JAAOZY010000031.1, on the reverse strand, counting down.
TGAAACGCCTGATCGGCCTCGGGCAACCTGGTCGATTCCGCCGCCACCTGCGCCTGTGCCTGCTGCAGCCGCTGTCCGGCGCCTCCCCGGCGCTCCTGCCACATCGCCAGTGCAGCGCTCAGCTCGCTCGCCTGCTGCTGCCAATGCCCGGTTTGCGCGCTAAGTTGCGCGATCTGGTTTTCCAGCCGGACACGGCTTTCGCTGATGTAGCGGATTTCCGTTTCCAGGCGCTGCACCTCGGTATTCGCAGCATAGAGTTCGCCCTGCGCGCTGCTGAGCACGTCGCCAGCCGCGTAATGCTCGCTGCGCACCAGCTCCAGGCGTTTTTCGATTTCACGCAGGCGTGCGGTTTCCGCTTCCAGCTCGTTTGCCGAGCGCTCGACGTCGCGCGCGTGGCGCTGCGCCTCGTTGTCGGCTTCGATCTTGCGCAGCAGCCACAGCAGCTGCTGCTTGTGCTGCATGTCGCCCTGCAACTCCTTGTACTGCAGCGCCACCTGCGCCTACTGGTCCAGTTTTTCGATCTGGACCGCCAGTTCTTCGCGAATGTCCGCTACCCGCGCCAGGTTCTCGCGTGTGTCGTGCAGCCGGTGCTCGGTTTCGCGGCGGCGCTCCTTGTATTTGGAAATGCCTGCGGCCTCCTCCAGGAATACGCGCAGGTCTTCGGGCTTGGCCTCGATGATGCGCGCGATCATCCCCTGTTCGATGATCGCATACGCGCGCGGCCCCAGGCCGGTGCCCATGAATATGTCCTGGATGTCGCGCCGGCGCACATGGCTGTTGTTGATGTAATAGAGTGATTCGCCCTCGCGCGTCAGCACGCGCTTCACCGCGATTTCGGCGTACTGCGACCATTGGCCGGCCGCCTTGCCCAGGCTGTTGTCGAAGGTCAGCTCGACGCTCGCGCGCGCCACCGGTTTGCGCAGTGCCGAGCCGTTGAATATGACGTCCTGCATCGAATCGCCGCGCAGGGCGGAGGCGCGCGACTCGCCCAGCACCCAGCGCACTGCGTCGATCACATTGGATTTGCCGCAGCCGTTCGGACCGACGATGCCGACGAGCTGCCCGGGAACGGCGATGGTGGTCGGATCGACGAAGGATTTGAATCCGACCAGCTTGAGTTGAGTTAGGCGCACTGGATTGTTCTATTCAGAAAACCGGTTTTCAACCGGATTTATTCGGAGTTATAGGCAGCCGATATAATACCATCTTAACTTTGATTTCCGAGCCTCGCATGAGCACCAAACCCGGCTGCAAGCCGAGCACCTTCGACAATCCGAGCCCTGCGCGCGACTACCTGATCCACATGGAGATTCCGGAATTTACCTGCCTGTGCCCGCTGACCGGCCAGCCAGATTTTGCGCGGCTGGTGCTGGACTACATACCGGAGCGCAAGTGCCTGGAACTCAAAAGCCTCAAGCTGTATGTCTGGTCCTACCGCGATCAGGGCGCGTTCCATGAAGCGGTCACCAATCGCATCCTCGACGACCTCGCCGGCGCGACGCGCCCGCGCTTCATGCGCTTGACCGCGAAATTCCATGTGCGCGGCGGAATCTTCACCACGGTGGTGGCCGAGCATCGCAAGAAGGGCTGGAGTCCCAAGCCTGCGGTGGATCTTCAGACTTTCACGCCGTCGTCGAGTACCAACGCGTAGCGGCTGGCAATCTGGCTGCCGCTGATGGAAAATACAGCCTGTACTGCGCGGTGCCCTGGCGCGCGCAGTTAAAGGGAGAACAACCATGTCTGCGATGAAACGCCTGTTCCAGTTGATGGCGGAGAAAAAGGCGTCCGACATCTTCCTGTCGGTCGGCTCGCCCATCAACATCAAGATCAGCGGCACAGCGATGCCAATCAACCAGCAGCTGATGGATGCGAGCAGCATCACCAACCTGCTGTACGAAGTGCTCAACGACAGGCAGAAAAAAGAGTTCGAGGACACGCTCGAGCTGAACACCGCCTTTCCCATGCCCGGAATCGGCAGCTTTCGCATCAGCGCTTTTCGCCAGAAAACCACGCCTGCGGTAGTGGTGCGCTACATCCCCGGCGAGGTGCCGAATATCGACACCCTGCGCGTGCCGCAGGTGCTAAAGGACGGGATCATGGAGAAGCGCGGCTTGATATTGATGGTGGGCGCGACCGGCTCGGGCAAATCGACCACGCTTGCGGCCATGCTCGATCTGCGCAATGCCACCAAATCCGGCCATATCCTGACGCTGGAAGATCCGGTGGAATTCATCTTCACCAATAGGAAATGCATCGTCAACCAGCGCGAAGTCGGCACCGACACCCTGGATTTCAGGGTTGCGCTGAAAAACGCGCTGCGCCAGGCGCCGGACTGCATCCTGATCGGCGAAATTCGCGACAAGGACACCATGGCAGCGGCGATCGCCTACGCCCAATCCGGCCATTTGTGCCTGGCAACGCTGCATGCCAACAACAGCTACCACGCGATGAACCGCATCATCAGCTTCTATCCGCTGGAAAACCGCCCCGCCCTGCTGCAGGACCTGGCTGCGACGCTCAAATCGGTGATTTCGCAGCGGCTGATCAAGAACCTGAAAGGCGGGCGTTCGGCCGCGGTGGAGGTCCTGCTCAACACGCGTTACACCGCCGAGCTGATCGACAAGGGCGAAATCAGCGAAATCAAGGATGCGATGGAAAAGAGCATGACGCCCGGCTCGCAGACCTTCGAGCAGGCGCTGTTCAAGATGTATAAGGACGGCCTGATCAGCAAGGAGGAAGCGCTGGGCAACGCCGATTCCGCCACCAACCTGATGTGGCTGATGAACCAATCCGAGGGTGACGGGGGCGCGGCTACTGCGGCTGCGGCCGGGCAGAAGAAGCCCGAGGCGGCTGCGGATTTTGAAAAAACCGGCTCCTTCAGCGAATTCAAAGTCGTGATCGACGAGCAGACCGAATAGTGGGCGCGAGGGTATGCTGTACGGCTGCGGCGCAAGCGGCTTGAAGTCCCCCCTCGCCGCCTTTGTCTGCGCGCGCGATGCGCTTGCGCCCAACTGCCGGCGGGTGCGGGCTCACCTGCCGCTGCCGATCTGAACCCGCAACGCGACCGTCCGGTGAAGCTGCGCACCGTGCTGCGCGAGGCGGTCACGCAGTTCAGGCGCGCCGGCCTCGCCTTCGGCCACGGCACGCACAACGCCCGCGACGAGGCCGTATATCTCATATTGCATACGCTGAAACTGCCGCTGGACGAACTCGATCCGGTGCTCGAGCGTCAGTTGAGCGCCGGGGAAGTCGAGGCGGTGCGGAGCATTTTGCGACGGCGCGTGCGCGAGCGCATGCCGGCCGCCTACCTCACCCATGAGGCCTGGCTCGGTGAATTCCGCTTCTACGTCGACGAACGCGCCATCGTGCCGCGTTCCTTCATCGCCGAATTGCTGCGCAGCAAATTTGCGCCCTGGGTCGCGGATGCGCGCAAGCTGCGCAGCGTGCTCGACCTGTGCACCGGCTCGGGCTGTCTTGCGGTGCTCGCCGCGCACGCCTTTGCCGATGCGCGCATAGACGCCGCCGATCTGTCTGCCGAAGCCTTGCAGGTGGCGCGCAGGAACGTGAAGGACTATGCCTTGGGCCGGCGCGTGCGGCTGATACGGACCGACTTGTTCGATCGACTGGCCGGGCGGCGCTACGACCTGATTTTGTCCAATCCGCCCTATGTCAATGCCGCCGCCATGCGCGCGCTGCCGCGCGAATACCGGCGCGAGCCGCGCCTCGCCCTGGCCGGCGGACGCGACGGACTGGTGCTGGTGCGGCGCATGCTGGCGCAGGCGTCCGCACATCTGCACCCGCAGGGCTTGCTCGTGGTCGAGATCGGGCACAATCGCGCCGCGCTGGAAAAAGCCTATCCGCGCTTGCCCTTCATCTGGCCGGAAACCAGCGCCGGCGAAGATTACGTATTCCTGTTGCAGCGAGAGGATTTGCCGTGACGACGCTGAATAATCTGCTCACGATTGAATGCCTGCCTGACGATTGGCGCGAGGCCGCACTGGTCGGCCGCGCCTGGCTGCCGGGCGCGGGCGGCCCCTCGCCCGTTGCGCTGCGCGCCAACGGCGAAGTGGTCGACCTCGCCGGGATCGAGCCGACCATGAGCCAGCTGCTGGCGCGCGCCGACCGCGTCGCCCTCGCCCGCGGCGCGCCGGGAAAAGTCGTGTGCTCGGTCGAGGCGCTGCTGGCGAACAGCGGCGACGGCAAACGCGCCGACACAGCTTCGCTGCTCGCGCCCAACGACCTGCAGGCGATCAAGGCGAGCGGCGTCACCTTCGTGCAAAGCCTGCTCGAACGCGTGATCGAGGAACAGGCGCGCGGCGATACCGCCAAGGCCGAAGCGATACGCGCGCAGGTGATGCGCATCATGGGTGATAATCTGGCCGCGGTGAAACCGGGTTCCCCCGAGGCCGGTGAAATCAAGCGCGTGCTGGTGGCGCAGGGGGCCTGGTCGCAGTATCTGGAAGTCGGCATTGGTCCGGATGCGGAAATCTTCACCAAATCGCAGGTCATGTCGGCGGTTGGCCTGGGCGCGGAAATCGGCCTGCACCCGAAATCGACCTGGAACAACCCGGAACCGGAAATCGTGCTCGCCGTCACCGCCACGGGCGAGACCATCGGCGCGAGCCTGGGCAACGATGTCAATCTGCGCGACTTCGAAGGCCGCAGTGCGCTGCTCCTGGGCAAGTCCAAGGACAATAACGCATCGTGCGCGATCGGCCCGTTTATCCGACTGTTCGACGACAAATTCGGCATCGACGACGTGCGCCAGGCCGAACTCGCTCTCGAAATCGCCGGGACGGATGGCTTCGTGCTAGAGGGAGTGAGTCCGATGAGCAAGATCAGCCGCGATCCGCTGGACATCGTCACCCACGCCTGGGGGCCATACCACCAGTACCCGGACGGCTTCATGCTGTTCCTCGGCACCATGTTCGCGCCGGTCAAGGACCGCGGCGCGCCCGGCATGGGATTCACCCACAAACTGGGCGATCTGGTCAGCATTTCGACGCCGAAACTGGGCCGCCTGGTGAACCGGGTCACGTCTTCGGATCGGGCGGCGCCCTGGACGTTCGGCATCAGCGCCTTGATGCGAAATCTCGCGGCGCGCGGCCTTATTCGCTAGCGCGCTCGGGATTCAGTCAGCTGGCCGGATGTGTTCCGGCCAAGCGTCGACGCGGGGTCGGCATGGGCGGTGCATGCCAGCGGCCCCTGTGCCCGGACCCTGCGCCTAGAGTTTGGAGAAATCCAGGGTTGCGAAATAATCGTCCAGGGTTTCCGCGCGCCGGATCGGTACGACAGAGCGGTCTTCCCGCAGCAGCAACTCGGCGGAGCGCAGCTTGCCGTTGTATTGAAAGCCCATGGCGTAGCCGTGAGCGCCGGCGTCGTGGATGGCGAGCAGGTCGCCGGCCTTGATCCCGGGGAGCTTCCTGTCGATCGCGAACTTGTCGTTGTTCTCGCACAGCGAACCCACCACGTCGTAAGTATGGTCCTCGGGTGCTGTTTCTTTTCCGAGCACCGTTATGTGGTGGTAGGCACCGTACATGCCGGGCCGCATCAAGTTGGACATGCAGGCATCGACGCCGATGTATTGCTTGTAGGTGCTCTTGTGATGGATCGCCTCGGTGACGAGATAGCCGTAGGGTCCGGTGATGCAGCGGCCGTTTTCCATGAAAATCTTCAGCGGATGCAAACCGGCCGGCACCACGATCTCCTGATAGGCCTGCTGTATCTCCCGCCCGACCAGGTCGAGGTCGACTGCTTTGTCGCCGGGGCGGTAAGGAATGCCGATGCCGCCGCCGAGGTTGACGAACTCGATCCTCACGCCTGGATCGCGCGCAAGCTCCACGGCCAGTTGAAACAGCATCTTCGCCGTTTCCACGAAGAATTCGGGATTCAGCTCGTTTGAGGCCACCATGGTGTGCAAGCCGAAGCGGCGCACCCCCTTGGCCTTCAATTGCCGGTAGCCTTCCGTTAGCTGCTCGCGGGTGAAGCCGTACTTCGCTTCTTCCGGCTTGCCGATGATGGCATTCCCCTCGCGCAGCGGACCCGGGTTGTAGCGCAGGCAAATCGCCTCGGGCAAGCCCACGTGCTGCTCCAGATATGGGATGTGCGTGATGTCGTCCAGGTTGATGATCGCGCCCAACTCCTTCGCCCGGCGGTATTCTTTCGCCGGCGTCTCGTTCGACGTGAACATGATGTCTTCGCCGGTGATCCCAACGCGCTGGCACAGTTCCAGTTCCGCCTGGCTCGAACAATCCCCGCCCAGACTTTCCTGCTTCAGGATCTTGAGCAAGTGCGGATTCGGAGTGGCCTTGACGGCGAAATACTCCTTGAACGCGCACCAGGCGAAGGCCTGGTTCAGCCGGCGGGCGCTCGCACGGATCGCAGCTTCGTCGTAAATGTAAAACGGCGTCGGATAATTGCGAGCGATCTCGCGAATCTTCCGTTCGTCAAAGGGGAGTGGCTTGTCGGTCATGATGGCGTATGTTTGGGGTATTTTTCTGTGGAAGTCCAGCTGCGGGGCGGTGAGTGTACCTCGCGATGCCAAAGGGTGGCAATCCACCCTCGTCCGCTAACGCGACACTGGCACCAGATTGGCTGATCTTTGGGCGCAGCAGCGCGGCCGCGCGCTGCGGGCCGAACTCCGCCGAAGCAGTCGTGCGCGGCCGGCATCGGCCGCCTGACCGGATCAGGGCAGAACCTCGAGCAGACCCTCCAGATCGGGGCGGTCGTAGGTGGGCGCGAACGCTGGATCGAGCACGACTTCATGGTTGCGATTGGACCAGTAACAGGGCAAGCCCGCGGCCACGGCCCCCAGCGCATCGTTCGCTCCGCCTGCCACGTGCAGAATGGCGTGGCGCGCGATGCCGAGCGTGCGCCTTGGCAGCGCGTAGACGTCCGGATGCGGCTTGTCGGCGCCGGCTTCCTCCGACGAGCAGATGTGGTCGATGCGCACAGGCAGCCGCTTGGCAAGGGCCGTGAGCATCACTTTGTCGCCGTTGGAAAGAATGGCCAGCGCGTAGCCGCGTACCTTAAGTGCCTCGAGCACGGCCGGCACCTCGGGCCAGGGTGTCAGCCGATCCCAGGCCATGACCAGTTCCCGGCGCTGCTCCTCGGTGAGCGCGAGCTTGTAGCGCCACTCGACATAGCCCAGAGCCTGGCGCGTCGCCTCACGGAAGCTAATGCGCCCGAGGCTGAGTGAGTTGGAAAGGGCCGCACGCTCCATCTGCTTGGAGCGCCAGAGTTGGAAGGCAGCTGTGGCATCCGTCTCTGCCAGACCGCTTGTCTCGCGCAGCCTGCCGCTGAGGCTGCCGGCGATATCGAAAAGGGCGGAGTAGGCGTCGAAGCTGACGAGGGCGTAGCGGGTCATCGGCTCAACTGCTCTTCTTGGCGCGGGCTGCAGCGTCGACTGCCGCGATGCGGCCCCCGACGAAGCACTCTGCGAGGTTGCCCCCCGATAGATAGAGGTGACCGAAGACGCTGCCAAGCTCGCCGGCCTCGTAGAGCCCGTCGATAACTTCGCCATAGGGGTTGAGGATGCGATTGCGCGCATCGTGCACCGGGCCGCCCTGGGTATTGCCTACCATCGGCCAGAGCTCGGTGGCGTAGTAGGGAGGCGTCTTGATGGGGACCAGGGATTTCGGCATGCGGCCGAAATCGGTGTCGGCCTCCTTCTCGCAGAAGCTGTTCCAGCGCGCGACCGTCTCCTCGAGACCGTCAGGCTCACAGCCAATGATGCGGGCGAGCTCGGCCAGCGTGTCGGCGCGCTTCAGGATGCCGTTCTCGATCTCCTGGCTGTTGTCCGCGCTCCAGACATAGGAGACGTCCGGGTCGTTGTAAGTCGCGATCCCGAGCTGTCCGCGGTCGAGTCCCGCCTGATCGAGGAGCAGCCAGGAAGGAATGCGCAGGTACTGCTGCGTGGTCGGATCGTAGGGCTCCATGTCGCGATGGCCGGTGTCCTGCACGTAGGGCGGATACTCGTTCATGTAGCGCCGGCCGCGCTGGTCGACGACGATCCAGGGCATGGAATGGTCGGCCTGGACACGGAAAAATGCAGGCATCTCGAAGTCGCTCGCGTCCTGCCCCGGGATCCAATCCGGCAAGCGCGCGAGGCGGATGGCGAAGGGGTAGCCCTGGTAACGCATGCCGTAGCTGCCGTGGTAGTGCCACATGTGCCAGAGGTCGGCGCCGACGTCCTGGGCCATGCGTATGCCGTCACCGGTATTGAGCCGATACGCCTGAGGGAGGACCGGTTTGGCTTGCCAGTATTGGGCCTTCATCGCTTCGCAGCCTTCGAAGCCGCCGGTCGCGAGGATGACGCCGCCAAGGGCGCGAACGCGACGGCTGCCATCCTTGTCGTCGAGCACAATGCCGTCGACCCGGTTGCCGTCGGCCTTGATGAGGCGTGTGGCGCGGCAACCGAAGCGGACCATGATGTCGCGCTTGCGCACGTTGCGATCGACAACAGTGAACATGCGCGTGCCGCCTCTGAGGCCGCGGGCATTTGGATAGGCTTGCAGAATGTCGTGGCCCGGGATCTCGGCAATCGAGAGGAAGCCGAAAGTCTGGTGCCCGGGAAAGGGATAGTTGCCCGGCATCCAGGCGACTATCGTCTCGGCGCCGGCCGCCTCCGCCAGTCCTTCGATCCACGGCGTAATCGAGGCCATGCCCTCGGCCAGCGCCCGCAATGTCTCTCGCGGCGCCGTGTCGGCATTGGTCGCCTCGAGATAGCTCAGCGCCGCGCCCGCATCCCGGGCGACCCGGATGCCGCCGGCCGAGCAGATCGAGGTGCCGCCGGGATCGCCGTTCTTCTCGACCAGCAGCACCCGGGCGCCGCGATCATTCGCTTCGATGGCGGCTGCGCCGCCCGCAAAGCCGTAGCCGACCACTACGACGTCGAAGGTCTCGTCCCAAGCCGCCTGCGAAGCACTCATCCATCCTTCCTTTCCCTTTTCTTGTCCGGGCATCCTATCGGGACAGCCTGGAGAGGGCAAGCGGCCGGACCAATGCACCAGTCGTCGTGCACAATGAAATCGACACGAGATTAGGCGATCTTTGGGCGAAGCATGGCGGCACGCTGCAGCCGGACTCTGCCGAAGCGACAGACCTGTTCATCTTCGACGTTAGCGACGATTCCAGAGGCGTCCGCTACGGCTGCCTGTCCTGCGCCCTGCCCACGCCATTCACGGTGCCGGCGTAGACGTTGTCCTGCGAACCCAGGTAGCCGGGGTGAGCCGTCTCGATTACCCCGCACGCGAGATCGTCGTCGCGCTTGCTCCCCAACGCGGCAAGCGGCATGCGTTTTGCAACAACACGCCTTAGGGAGCGGCGCGTGAATAATCTGTGCGCGGGCGCAGCTACGATGTTGGCAGAGTTTTAGTGCACTGGATGCCGATCCAGGACTGTATGCGTGCTGGCGCACGGAACCTCCGGGCCGACAACACTACAGTTGGAACCACCGTGCAGCGAATCGCTTGTAATACGCTGCAGACCATAGACCAGAACACGCGGGAGGAAATATGCAACTAGGCGATCAGCAGGCCAGTCGCAACGTCGAGGATCGACGTGGCATCGGCATGGTCGGCGGCGGGCTGGGCGTGGGCGGTGTCGTTATCGTGCTCATCGCTTATTTCTTAGGTTTCGATCCCAGCACTTTGATGAGCGTGGCGGAGCAGGTTGCCCCGCAGCAGGAAACGCGCGCGGCGCCCAAGGGCGCGCCTGCGGACGAGATGGGGCAGTTCGTCGCCAAGGTGCTCGGCAGCACCGAGGCTGTGTGGGGAAAGATTTTCCAACAATCGAACGCCCAGTACCGCCCGCCGACGCTGGTGCTCTACGACGGGCAGGTGCGCTCGGCCTGCGGCAGGGGGCAATCGGCCATGGGCCCCTTCTACTGCAACGTCGACGAGAAGCTCTATCTTGACCTCGCGTTCTTCCGCGACCTGCAAGCGCGTTTTCGCGCCCCGGGCGATTTCGCCCAGGCCTACGTGATCGCCCACGAGGTAGGCCACCACG
>JAAOZY010000189.1 GCA_012274205.1 Betaproteobacteria bacterium | reverse complement strand
TACCGGCGCGCGGTCCATGATGGGCGCGGCGGGCCGCTCGATCGGCAGGCGCGCGCCTGCGGCCAGCGCGCCCTTGCCGTCCAGCGGCCGGCCCAGGGGGTCGATGACGCGCCCGAGCAAGCCATCGCCCACGGCCACGTCCATGACCCGGCCGGTGCGCCGGACTTCATCTCCGGCCTGCAGATGCCAGTATTCGCCGAGCAGAACGACGCCGATCTCGTCCGCGTCCACATTGAACGCAATGCCGAGCACGTCGCCGGGAAATTCCACCAGTTCATCGAAACCCACGCCCGGGAGCCCGGACACCTTGGCGATGCCGGTGGCGATGCTGGTGATCGTGCCCACCTCGCGCGGCGTGAGCTGCGGCGTGAACGCTTCCCGCGCTTCGCGCATACCGGCGAACGCGCGATCGAAAGCGTGCCTGAAGCCCCCGGGTTCCATGCTCATCGGCCCTTTGCCTGCGGCTTGGTTTGTTCCGACGCAGGCCCGGCTTTGGCTTCAGGTTCGGACTCGGCTTTGACTTCGGGCTTGGGCTCGGCTTTCTCTTCAGGTTCAGGCTTCGGTTCAGCTTTGGCTTCAGGTGCCGGCTTGCTTTTGACAGGATTGGAAATCCCTTTCCGAATCTCACTCTCCGCCGTCTTCCAGTCCTGGGCTGCCAGCCCGTCCTTGCGGCCGTGCTCTTCGTAGAGCTCATAGGCTCGCTTGCCGATGCGCCTGCTCAGTTCGGATGGCTTTCTTGCCTGGGCCTGGGCCTGGTCTTTGTCCTTCTCCTGCATAAGCGCCTCGACGCCCTTTTGCAGCGATGCCAGATAGTCCGCGATGCTCCAACCCAGCTTTTGTCCATCGGTGGCGAGCTCGATTCCGCTGACCAGATCCGGCGCGGTCTCGAAGCGGATGTGGATATCCGCGGCGAAGGTTTCGTTGATCGCAGTTTGAATCAGCGTGCGCTGCTGCGGCGGCAGGTCGAACGCGCTGCGCACGAGCCCGGGGGAAGACGCCGACTTCAGGGCCGCGCCCAAGCCCGTTTTCGCCTTGGCGTCCATCCCGCGCAAGCGTCGGGTGAACACCTCAGCCATGCGCTCTTCCAGGCTCGTCGCGGCGAGATCGGCCAGCGCCTTGCGTGCAATGGCAAACACCTCCTCGCGCGCGCGCTGGCCGAGCGCTTCGCTCAAGTTCTGCTGTTCGCTTCTGAGTGCTTCCTCCCGCTTGGCGGCCAGGGCATCGGCCGCCTGCCGCGCTTCGTCCAGCAGGCGCTGACGCTCGGCTTTCGCTTCGTCCGTCGCCTTGCTCAATAGCGCGGCGCGCTGCTGCTCGAACGCCTCATTCTTGTGCTGGAACTCGTCGCGCTCCTTTTGCGCCTCCGCCTTTTTCGCATCCGCGTCCGCAAGCTCCTTGGCGATCCGCTGCTCGCGCGCGTCGATGGCGTCGAGTATGGGCCGGTAAAGGAAGCGCTTCAGCAGCCACACCAGGATGAGGAAGTTGACGACTTGCGCCAGAACGGTGAACCAGTCAATCAGCATGGCTTACTTTCCCGCGGCTTGGGCGATGACGTGGTTCCAGAACGGGTTGGCAAAAATGAGGATCATCGATACCACGAAGCAGTAGATCGCGATGGACTCGATCATTGCCAGACCCACGAACAGGGTGCGCGTGATGGTCGTCGCGGCGTCGGGCTGCTGCGCCAGCGAGCTCAATGCCGTGGCCACCGCACGCCCTTCGCCGAGCGCGGGTCCGATACTCCCCAGGGCAATCGTCAGACCGGCGGTGACGATAGAAGCGATTGCGATGAGCGTCATGCTATCCATGGTGCGTCCTTTCCTGGTTGGCGTTCTGTTTCATTTCTCTGGCGTGGGCCCGCGTTTTGCTTCGGGCCTGGGCTCGACTTTGCCCTCTGGCCCGGGCTCGGTTTTGGCTCCCGTCTCGGATTCTGCTTTCGCTTCCGGGCCGGTCTTGCGCGTGCGCGTGGCAGCGGCGATGTAGACCGTGGCCAGGATAAAGAAGATGTAAGCCTGCACCATGCCGGTGAGCAGTCCGAGCGCGCTCATGGCGATCGGGAAGACGAAGGGCGTGATGGTCAGCAGGATGGCGAGAATCATCGTTCCGCTCATCATGTTGCCGAACAGGCGCACCGCCAGCGCCAGGGTGCGCGAAAGTTCGCTGATGACGTTGAACGGCAGCATGATCACCGTCGGCTTCAGGTATTCCCGGAAATAGCCGCCGAGTCCGCGATCCTCGATGCCGTACAGCGGCACCGCCACGAACACGCAGATCGCCAGCGCCGCGGTGGTCGAGAGCGAACCGGTCGGCGGCTCGTAGCCGGGAACGATGGTGAACAGGCTCGCCATTGCGACGAACAGGAACAGGGTACCGAGAAAGCCCAGATATTTTGCGGGCGCGCGCAGGCCGACCTCGGCGATCTGCCCGTTGATCGCGGTGACCACGATTTCCAGCAGATTCTGCCAGCGCGAACGCTCCAGTCCCGTGGAAAGCTTGCGCGTCACCAGTTTTGAGCCGATTGCCAGCACCAGCATCAATCCCCAGGTGTACGCGATGGTCGCGTTCAATTTGAACATCCCGCTTTGCCAGAAGATGATGCCGTCGGGGCTAAGGTGCATGGCTGCTCTCCGCTGCCTGAGTGGCGGTGTTGTCGTCCAGCGGCCGCGTCAGCCGGATCACGGCGATTCGTGCCAGAACGAATCCGAGGAGACACAGCAGCAGCGGTTGCCAATGACCGCCCGCGACAAAGTAAAGGCCGGTGAGCGCAAGGCCCATGCGCAGCAGCAGGCTGCCGAGAAACCACAGCGCCACGCGTTTGGACGAGACCGCCCGGCGCACCGTCCACCAAAGGCCGCCGTAAAACATCGCGCCGAGCAAGACGCCCATTGCGAGGGCGAACGCCAGGCTCATGGGTTCATTCATCGCTATTCCTGTCCTGCTCGTGGATTTCGCGGTCTTCCTTTGCCACCCAATGCCAGGCGTTGAAGCAGCCCAGGGCCAAACCGAGGGCCAGCAGCGCGAGCGTCCAGGAGCGCCCACCCGGATAGCGCGCATCCAGCCACAGCCCAAGCGCCGCGCCCAGCAGCGTCGGCACCGCCACCGACCAGCCCACCATGCCCATCATGCCCAGGCCGGACCACACGGTCTGGGTGACATGGCGCTGCGCCTTGAGCTTGCGCGCCGCCTTCACCCCCACCTCATGGCTGAATTCGTTCGCGCCCGGCGCGGATTTCATTTCCGGCTCGTCATTCATGATGAAAGGCGGCGAAACGGCGGATGAAGCCGCTCTCCAGTTTGGCCATCACCGAGCGTACGCTTTTCTCCTGTTCGTCCAGATTGAGAAATTCCTTCTCCACCGCCTGGCGCAGCTTATCCAGGTCCGTTCCCCCGATCGCATTGCGCACGGAGACCAGCACGTCGGCGCCGGCCTTGACCAGCACGCCTTCATCAACGGCCATGCAAACCTCGCCTTCCGCCGCGGTTTCGAACACCAGTATTCCCGGCGCGAGCGCCGCCACGCAGTCCAGCCGCTGCGGCAGCAGCCCGAACGAGCCTGCGCGCGTCTGCGCCACCACGCGCAATACACCGGTCTTCTCGGCGTAGATTCTGAACGGCAGGAGAATCTTAAGATTCATGGGTTTCGGCGGCGCGGTGCGCCTCGGCTTGGGGTTTCTTCGCCGGCTCGTCGGTTTGCGCTTGCGTCTTGGCGTCGGCCTTGGCTTCGCTTATCGCCCCGATCATGTAGAGCGCACTCTCGGGGTAGTCCTTGAACTCGTCGCGCAAAATGCGCTCGCAGCCGTCCAGGGCATCTTTCAGGCCGACCAGCTTGCCCTTGAGGCCGGTGAACTGCTCGGTGGTGAAGAACGGCTGGGTGAGAAAGCGCTCCAGGCGGCGCGCGCGCCCGACCACCTTGCGGTCCTCGGGCGAGAGCTGCTCCAGGCCGAGCATGGCGATGATGTCCTTGAGCTCGGCGTACTGCGCCAGCGTGCGCCGGATTTCCTGGGCGAGGGCGTAGTGCCGCTCGCCGACGATGCCCGGCGTGGCCATCTTGGAGCTGGACTGCAGCGGATCGATCGCCGGATAGAGCCCTTCGCTCGCGCGCTTGCGCGACAGCACAATCGACGCGGACAGATGCGAGAAGGTGTGCACCGCCGCCGGATCGGTAAAATCGTCCGCCGGCACATACACCGCCTGGATCGAGGTGATCGCGCCGGTATCGGTGTTGGCGATGCGCTCCTCCAGGCCAGACAACTCGGTGCCCATGGTCGGCTGATAGCCCAGGCGCGAGGGCATCTGCCCCATCAGGCCCGACACTTCCATGCCGGCCTGGATGAAGCGGAAGATATTGTCGACGAGCAGCAGCACGTCGCGGTGCTCATCGTCGCGAAAATACTCGGCCATGGTGAGCGCCGCGTGGCCGACGCGAAAGCGCGCGCCCGGGGGTTCGTTCATCTGGCCGTAGATCATCACCATGTTCGGCAGCACGCCGGCTTCCTTCATTTCGCGATACAACTCTTCGCCTTCGCGGCAGCGCTCGCCGATGCCGCAGAAAATGCTCACGCCCTCGTGCTGCCCGACCATGTTGTGGATCATCTCGGTGAGCAGCACGGTCTTGCCCACGCCCGCCCCGCCGAACAAGCCAGCCTTGCCGCCGCGCTCCAGCGGCATCAGCACGTCAATGACCTTGATGCCGGTCTCGAACACCTCGGACTTGGTGGAGCGCCGCGCCAGTGAGGGTGGAGCCCGGTGCACGGAACGCCACTGGACGCCGGTGGGCGCCGCTTCACGGTCGATGGCCTTGCCGAATACGTCGAACATGCGCGAAAGAATGCCCTTGCCCACCAGCGCCTTCAGCGGCCCGCCCGAGTCCTCCACCGGCATGCCGCGCGCGAGTCCCTGCGTCGGCGTCAGCGCGATCCCGCGCACGTGCTGCGCGTCGAGCTGAGCCAGGACTTCGATCACGATCTCCCCGTCCTGCGCGCGCAGCAGGGAATAGATCGGCGGCAACTGCCCGTCGAAGCGTATGTCCACGACGCTGCCGCGCACCGCGGCGACCACGCCCAGGTTCGGCGCATCGGCCCTAGGTCCGGCTTCGGCCATCTCCTTCTTCTTCCTTATTCCGGTCAGGCAACACCGATTTCATTGTCGCCGCCTCGGCGCCTGACTACCGTGCGCTGGCGTACACAGCGGCGGCCGCATCGGCGTCCATGCCTGTCATTTCTCCGTGTCCGGCTCGAAGAACAGCCAGCGCACTTGCGGAAACGCCGCGCGCAAGGCGTGTTCGCAGCGGTTTATCGCGTCCACCAGGGCCGGCGCCGAAACCCGCTCGGTCATGCGCGCCTTGACCGCCACGACGACATCGGCGCCGTTTTGCAGCGTGATCAGGTTGAGCACCTCGGCAATCTCCTCGCGCGCCGTCAAGAAACGCGAAATCTCTTCCTGCAATGCAGGGTCGGCGCTCTGGCCGACCAGCAGCGCCTTGATTTCAATGCCGACGAACAGCGCAACGATCAGCAGCAGCACGCCGATCGCGAGGCTGCCCAGGGAGTCATAGAACGGATTACCCGTCAGCATCGCCATACCCACCGCGAGCAAGGCCAGGCCGAGGCCCAAGGTCGCGGCAATGTCCTCGCCGACCACCACCAGCAGCTCGCTGCGCCGCGTCTCGCGGAACCAGCGCCACAAGGACTGGGCGCCGCGCAGCGCATTGACCTGGGTCAGTGCCTTCCACAAGGACACCGACTCGGCGGCAAGGCTGACGGCCAGCACGGCGATCGCGATCCACGGATTCTCGACTGCCTGGCCACTGTCCAGCTTGTGTATGCCTTCGTAAATCGAAAACATGCCGCCCATGCTGAACAGTATCAGGGCGACGATGAACGACCAGAAATAGATCGCGCGTCCATGGCCCAGCGGATAGTCGGCATCGGGCGGCCGCGCCGAACGCTTGAGGCCGAGCAGCAACAGGCCCTGATTGCCGCAGTCCGCGGCCGAGTGCACCGCTTCGGCGGCCATTGCGGTGGACCCGGTTACCCACGCGGCAATGCCCTTGGCCAGCGCGATGAGCGCGTTGGCACCCAGCGCGAAAAATATTGTCGTGATGGAATCGTCGTGTCGGGCCATCGGCCTTCCTGTATGAAATTGCACTCCGGTCCCGCGCGCCGGGGCCGCGACGCCCGGATTTGACAGAGTGGGTTTATCGTTCATTCTTCTTCATCAAATCGGCGCCCTGCACCCGCTGGAATCTCTCCGCCCTCGTTTTCCCATCGCGCAATCGCGCGCGGATTCACGCTTGTGCTCTCGCCGGAGCCTGCATCGGACGTCGGGCCGGTTTTTTCGCCTGACGCGGCATTCCACAGGGCGATGACCGCCACCTCGGGGTGATGCGGGTCATGGCCGAGTATGCTCAGCGAGGCCGTGCCGAGCGCGAAATGCCGCGCCTCGATCAGCGGCAATCCGATCCAGCGTGCGGCGAGAGCGCAGCCGAACTGGCCATGCGAAAACAGCGCGACGTTTCCGTCGAGCGCGCGCAGGTGCGCGATCAGCCGGTCGGCGCGCGCGGCAACCTGCGCGGGCGTTTCCCCGTGCGGACAACCGTCCCGGAATATGCTCCAGTCGGCCCGCTGCTTGCGTATGTCCACGGAGCGCTGTCCTTCGTAATCCCCATAGTCCCATTCCGCCAGGTCCGCTTCTATGGCGGCCGCCGCAGCCAACCCTGCCAGCTCGCAGGTTCTTCGCGCGCGTTGTCGCGGACTGCTCAGTACATGGGCAAACCGGATTTCCCGCAGACGCGGTGCAAGTGCCCGCGCCTCGTCCTCGCCGCGCGCTGTCAGCGCAAGATCAGTGCGGCCGGTGTGCTGGCCGCTGAGCGACCACGCGGTTTCGCCGTGTCGAATCAGGTAGCAACGCGCTGGCGCCGGTATCGCTTTTTCCATGGTCCGGATTTCCCGCCGCTACGCTTCGTCCAGCCGCTTACGCGCCCCGGCGGCATCGGTGTAATCGAAGTAGCGCACCGCCGCCTGCGTAAACGGCTTGCACAACGTCGCCATGGCCTGCTGCCACTTCTTTTCCCCGACCATCGCGAGGCGTTCGATGTCGGCGAAATGTTTGACACCAAATTTGAGGTCTTCCCAGGCTGCACCGGCTTCCCAACCGTGAAGGCCGGTCATATCGAACAAGAGGCGCAACTTTCCGTGCTGGCGAACGAGGCGCTCGAACTCGGGCACGAAGTGCGCGTAGTCCTCCTTTAGCAGCTTTCCGCTGACGTGAATGACGAGAATCGGCCCGCCGCTTTTTTCATTGAGTTGAATGGGCATTTCCGGCTCCTTTCGTTCGTCTCAAGTCAAATTGTTTCCCATGTTGCTGCGCGCTTGCGCCGCCCGCATCCGGCAAGGCCAGGATCGCGCGCGCGTCAAACGGTTCGACCGAACTGCTACGGAACAGTTTCGCGCCCCTGCGGGGCGACGCAGCTCCCTCACTTGTTCGACCACTTGACTGTCCAGGCTCGGACCTGCATGTCGAATATCCATTGAAACCAGGCGCCTAATGCCGCGGGGTCGGTACGCCCGCGCACGAGGCAGCCCAGCGCGGACCGGAACGAAAGTGTGCCCGCCGGACCAATGAGCGCGCTTATCCGGCGCAAAAAAAGAAACCCCCGGAAATAAGCATTTCCGGGGGTTGGAATCCGCCAAACGACAAAGGAGGAGGAGGAGAAGCGCTTGGCGGCAGTGAAGCTAGAAATTCAATTATCCGCCGCCGCATGCGCTTGTTCTGTGCGTTGGCGCACGTGCGGAGCAGATTGTTGCGAAATGATCGTCCCAGTTCCGGCGCGCTATCCCAACTGCGCGCCGACCTCGACACCGAAACACAGGCCCGCCGCCGATATCGTTGTTTGCTTCTCCTGTGGCGCAGGTCGTCCACGCTCACTTCTTGTCGCCCTTTGCCGCGTCCTGTACGCTTTTGCCGGCCTGCTCCATTTGTTCTCCGGCCTTGTCCATCGCCTTGTCGACCGACTTGCCCGCCTTCTCGGCCGGGCCCTCTTTCTGCGGGCAGCCGCTCAGGCCCAGGATCAGGGCGCTCGTCATCGCTGCAATCATCATTTTGTCGCCGTGTTTCATTGTCCGTATCTCCTTTGCGCCAGCTGCGCGGCATCGACCTCGCTTGTGCGCACCGGATCTTGCATGCGCACGCCGCGCCTTTGTTATAAATAGCCGCAACAAAAACGATTCTGTTACGGGCGTACCCTGGGGAGCACGAGCGGAGGTCCCCAAGGGGACTTTCCCGTCAAGCGGGATCGAGATCTTCGGGGCGTCCAAGCTCGTTTTGTTACGGACTACAAGTACGCCGAAACGGCGGCTCGTTCTGTACGCTGGCGTACACAGCGCCGCCGCGCCATCACGCCCGCGGACACTGAGCGCGTCGCGCGTCAGCCGCAGATGTTGCGCGGTCAATGAGTTCCTGCGCGTTCATGTGCGCTTACCCGCCTTCCCATTGCGAATCTCCCGCTCCGCCTGCCCCCAGTCCTCGGCCGCCCGCCCGTCCTGCCGGCCGCGCTGCTCGTACAGTTCATAGGCGCGCGTGGCGATTTGCGCGCTCACATCGACCGGAGCGTTGGCAAGCGCCGCGGGCATGCGCCACCTGAGCAGCACGACTTTTACCACTTCGTTCACCACCAGGCAGGAGACCGCCGCATAGCCGAACAGCGCGAGCGCCTGCCACCAGGGCCATGGCGCGAGACCCGGAAGACCTGCGTACAGCACGGCGGTGCCGATGAGCGTTTCCGCCACGACCGCAGCCATGACCAGCTTGCTCGGCAGCGTGGTCCAGAACCAGCGGCGTTCGCGCGCGGACACGATGGAGAGCGCGGCAAAGTAGAGCAGCGTCAGGAAGCTGAAGGTGTAGAGCGCACTGTCGTTGCCGGCCAGGCCGAAACGCGACCAGCCGAACCACAAGGCGAGCAGCGCCTCTGCGACCATCAGTGTGCCCAACACTGCAGAGACGGTGACGAGGTGGCCGATATTCCAGGTCTCCGGTTGCTTGGACGGCCGAACGTTGTCGGTGGCGAGCGAGATCTTGGCGAAATCCGTGATGAACACCAACAGCAGCATGGCGAAGGCGGACATGGCGAACTTGCCGGTCGCGACGAACGCGATGGCGACGAAGCCGGTCTTCAGGATGGTCCGGCTGATCTTGTTGACGATGTAGGTCAGGATGCGCTGGTAGATCGTTCGCCCCTGTTCGACCAGCGCCACGATATTCGCCAGTCCGGCGTCGGTCAGGACCACACTCGCGGCGCCCTTGGCCACGTCGGTCGCGCTGCTGACGGCGATGCCGACTTCGGCCTGGCGCAGCGCGGGCGCGTCGTTGACGCCGTCGCCGGTCATGCCGGTCACATGCCCCGCGGCCTGCAAGTGCTTCACCACGGTATATTTGTCCTCCGGAAATACTTCGGCCAGACCATCGGCGCCGGCGAGCAGGTCGACCGAGTCGTTGCCGGCCGCGGCCCCCGCGGCCTTCAATTCGGCCATGCGCCGGATATTGGGCAAGCCCACGCCGCGCGCGATTTCGCTCGCGATCGCCAGCGCGTCGCCGGTGAGCATTTTCACCGACACGCCGAGGTCATGCAGTGCGGCTATGAGATGCTTGGCGTCCGCGCGCGGCGGGTCATACAGCGTGACCAATCCGAGCAAAACGAGAGCGCCGCTCCCGGGCCCGCGCGCCACCGCCAGCGTGCGATAGCCTTTGAGCGCCGATTCGGCCACCCGCGCTTCCAGCGCCTCGACCGCCGCAGGCTGGAACCCGCATGCTTCGGCGATCGTGCGCACCGCGCCTTTCATCACGCGCAGGCGTTGCCCGTTCTGTTCGAGCACGGCTTCGGTGCGCCGGTTTTTCGCGTCGAACGGCGCGAATGAAACCGGCGTGACGGCAGGCACACCGGCGAAAATGTTTCGGTCTTTCGCCGCCGCGAGAAACGCAAGGTCGATCGGATCCTGGTTGGCTGCCTGCGATGCGAGCGCGCCGGCGAGCAGCACCTCAGTCTCGGTCGCCTGCTCCAAAGGAATCACGCCGGTGACGGCGAGCTGGTTCATGGTGATGGTGCCGGTCTTGTCCACGCACAGCACGTCCATGGTCGCCGCATCCTCGGCAGCGCTCAGGCGCGTGACCAGCACGCCGCGCTTGGCCAGCTCCTTCGACCCTACGGCCATGGCGACGGTGAACATGACCGGGAGCGAGAGCGGTATCGCGCTCATGAACAGGATCAGCACCAGTGGGATCATCTCCAGCAGCGGCGTGGCGCGCATGAGCGACATGACGACCACCACGCCCAGCAGCACACCGACGACGACGAACAGCCAGCGGACGATCTTGGCCACCACCGCATCGATATGCAGTTTCGGCCGCGCCGTCTGCACCAGTTCGGTGGTGCGGCCGAAGTAGGTCTTCGCCCCCGTGAGTATGACTACGCCGTTGCCCTCGCCACGGCGCACGACGGATCCCGATGAAAGCACTTTGCCCGGGACGATGTCGACATCCTTGGACTCCCCGGTCAGGGCCGACTGGTCGACGCTCACCGTTCCGCTGAGCAGTTTCGCGTCTGCGGGAACGACGTCGCCGGCACGCACGCGGATTATGTCCCCGGGAACGAGGTCGCGCGCGGGCACCACCTGCCAGTTCGCATCGCGCAGCACGCGCGAGCTGATCTGCAGGCGCCGCCGCAGCGTCTCGACCACGCCGGCGGCGCGGCGCTCCTGCACGAAGCTCAGCACCGCGTTGACGACCAGCAGGGCGCTGACCACGGCGAGGTCCGAATACTTGTGCAGGAAGGCCGAGAGCAGCATGATCAGCTCGAGCATCCATGCCGACATGCCCCAGAATTTCCCGAGGAATATGCGCACCGGGTGTTCTTTTTGCACGGCCACCTCGTTGTAACCGTGCTCCTTGCGACGGGCTTCGACCTCGGACTGCGCTATCCCGGCGTCGGGCTTGACCTTGAGCGCCGCCAGCGTGTCCGGAATCGACGCAGCGGCGATATCGGGGGCCTTCGCGCCTGCCGCCTGCGCCGGCGCCGGCCCGGCTTCGGGTTTAGTGGGGGTCGCTGACATATCGAACGTCCTTTGCGTCGTCCGAGCGGCTTACGCAGGTTTGCTCGGCTGGGTCGCGCTCCAGCTCCAATTGCGGATTTCCGGCAGGTCCTGGCCGTGCTTGTCGATGTACCGCTTGTGCTCGATCAGTTTGTCCTTCAATCGCTGCTTCAAGGCGATGCCCTTGTCGCCGGTCTGCGGCAGGCGGTCGATGGTGTCCATCACCAGGTGGAAGCGGTCCAGATCGTTCAGCACCGTCATGTCGAAGGGCGTGGTGATGGTGCCCTCCTCCTTGTAGCCACGCACGTGGATGTTGTCGTGGTTCGTGCGGCGGTAGGTCAGCCGGTGGATCAGCCACGGGTAGGCGTGGAAAGCGAAGATGACCGGCTTGTCTTTGGTGAAAAGCGCGTCGAAGTCCGTGTCGCTCAGACCGTGCGGATGCTCGGATTGCGGCTGCAGTTTCATCAGGTCGACGACGTTGACTAGCCTTATTTTCAGCTCGGGCAGATGCTCGCGCAGGATGGAGACGGCGGCGAGCGTCTCCAGCGTGGGCACGTCGCCACAGCAGGCCATGACCACGTCCGGCCCCTTAGCCGGAACGTCGGCACCCTGGTCGTTACTGGCCCACTGCCAGATGCCGATGCCCGCCGCGCAATGCCTGAGCGCGGCATCCATGCTCAGCCATTGCGGTGCGGGATGCTTGCCCGCGATGACGACGTTGACGTAGTGGCGGCTGCGCAGGCAGTGATCCATCACCGACAAGAGGCAATTCGCGTCCGGCGGCAGATAGACGCGCACGACATCGGCCTTCTTGTTGACGACGTGGTCGATGAACCCGGGATCCTGATGGGTGAAGCCGTTGTGGTCCTGGCGCCAGACGTGCGAGGCGAGCAGGTAGTTGAGCGAGGCGATGTTGCGCCGCCACGGCAGCTGCGCCGTGACTTTGAGCCACTTGGCGTGCTGGTTGAACATGGAATCGATGATGTGGATGAACGCCTCGTAGCAGTTGAACAGTCCGTGCCGCCCGGTGAGAAGGTAGCCTTCGAGCCAGCCCTCGCACTGGTGTTCGCTCAGCATCGAGTCCAGCACGCCGCCTGCGGGCGCAAGAAATTCGTCATTGGTCGCGGTCGCGGCGTCCCATTGACGATTGGTCACTTCAAACAGGGCCCCGAGACCATTGGACAGCGTCTCGTCCGGGCCGAAGACGCGGAAATTGCGCTGCCCGGCATTCAACTTGGACACATCGCGCAGGAAAGGTCCGAGCACATGCGTGTCGCCGATGCCGCGTACGCCCGGCACGGGCACTTCGGCCGCGTAGCCGCGGAAATCCGGCATGCGCAGATCGCGCAGCAGCATGCCGCCATTGGCGTGGGGATTCGCGCCCATGCGTCGATTGCCCTTGGGCGCAAGTTCGGCCAGTTCCGGTTTCAGGCGGCCCTGCGCATCGAAAAGCTCCTGCGGCCGGTAGCTTCTGAGCCAGTGTTCCAGCAGCTTGAGATGTGCGGGGGGCACCGTGGGCGATACCGCGATCGGGACTTGATGCGCGCGAAACGTGCCCTCGATCTGCCGGCCGTCGACGAGCTTCGGGCCGGTCCAGCCCTTGGGTGACACGAGCACGATCATCGGCCAGCGCGGGCGCTCGAATTTTCCACTGGCGCGGGCCTCCTGCTGGATGGCCTTGATTTGCTTCACGGCAATGTCGAGTGTCGCCGCCATCGCCTGGTGCATCAATTCCGGCTCGTGCCCTTCGACAAAATGCGGCGTCCAGCCATAGCCGCGCAACAATTGTTCCAGTTCCTTACGGCTGATGCGCGCGAGCAGGGTCGGGTTGGAAATCTTGTAGCCGTTGAGATGCAGGATGGGCAGCACCGCGCCGTCGGTAACCGGATCGAGAAACTTGTTGGAATGCCAGGCCGTGGCCAGCGGCCCGGTTTCCGCCTCGCCGTCGCCGACGACGCAGGCAGCGATGAGATCGGGATTGTCGAACACCGCACCGAAGGAATGGCTGAGCGAATAGCCCAGCTCGCCGCCCTCGTGAATCGAGCCCGGGCACTCCGGCGAGGCGTGGCTGGGAATGCCGCCGGGAAAGGAAAACTGCTTGAACAGCTTCTGCAATCCGGCCTCGTCCCGGCTGATGTCGGGATAGATCTCGCTGTAGCTACCCTCCAGGTAGGTATTGCCGACCACGGCCGGGCCGCCATGCCCCGGACCGGAGACGTAAATCATGTCGAGCTCGTATTGTTTGATCACCCGGTTCAGGTGCACATAAATGAAATTCTGCCCGGGGGTCGTGCCCCAGTGCCCCAGCAGCATGTGCTTCACATCCGTGAGCGCCAGCGGTCGTTTCAGCAGCGGGTTGTCGAAAAGGTAGATCTGGCCGACCGACAGATAGTTGGCGGCGCGCCAGTACGCGTCCATCTTGTGCAGCAGTTCCGGTGCGAGCGTAATGCTCGTCATGTTCCAGGCGTCCCGTTAATCCGGCGCCTGCGGGCGTCGTCTGGCATTACGCTTTGAGGCTGGTACAGGCTTTCCGCAGCAGCGCCCGCACTTCACCGGCAATCTCGCTCACTTCCGCTTTGTCGACCAGTTTCAGCACTGCCTGCGGATCCATGAACGAAACCGTTATGCTTTTGTCGGCTTCTTCGCGCACCACTACATTGCACGGCAGCAGCAAGCCGATGTCGGGTTCGGCCTCGATTGCGCGGTGGGCGAGCCCCGGGTTGCATGCGCCGAGGATGCGATACGGCCGATGCTCGATGTTGAGTTTGGCTTTCATGGTGGCCTGAACGTCGATGTCGGTGAGCACGCCAAAGCCTTCCTTCTTCAGGGCTTCGGTGACTTTTGCGACGGCAGCGTCGAACGGCAACTTCAGATGGGTACTGAATCCGTACATGATTCGATTCCTTTCAGGTGTTCGAACTATCGATATGACATGCGAATATCACGATAGTTGTCCGCGGAATGAACGCGGCGCGGATTCACCGCGCCGGCCGCTCAGCCCCCGCATCAGGCCTTAGGTCTCCGCATGCCGTAGCCATTGCTGTAGGCGCCTTGCGGCTCGCACCGGGCAAAGACGTCCGCCGCGGTCCGGGCGTGATCGAGACAACAACGATTCACTTTTTCTTTTGCGCAACGATCCAGGCCACGAGGCCCGCGATCACGATGACGACCAGGGCCGGCAGCCATATTCCGCCGTATCCGCCGCCCATCCAGCCGCCGCCATAGCCGCCGCCCATCATGCCGGGGCCGTAGCCGCCTTGCGACTGGGCCAGTGCGCTTACTGCGACGATCGATCCGCCTATCATTGCGGCGGCACTCAGGATCTTTCGGAGAATCACACGTTTCATGGCCAGGCTCCTTGCGGGAATGAGTAAATGCGGGTTTCCGTTGCTACCGGTCACAGGATTCAGCGACGCAATCCGCTTGGCCTATAGGCAGTTGCTCTTTTATACAGGCCGGATTTTTCAGCGTCCGTACGCTGGCGCGCATACATGGCCGTCAGCAGCGCCACCATGTCCGCCAGCGCAAACGACCACCGGCATGCCGCCGTGCACCTTTGCACCGCCAGTCCCAGCACCGCAACAATTGCTCCGCCGGCGCCGAGGGTCACCATCGATCACAGGCCCAGCCTGGCGTCGCCTGCCTTTGTTCATGCGCCGCAAACCGCAAACATTGCAGCAGCGATGGCGGTTATTTCGGCAGGCTATCTCTGCAGGACCCAGTCTCTGGTGTCGTGATCATAAATCCACACCTGCGTCGGATGCGCCGTAACGCTGATCTCGAGTTTGATCGCCTGCCGCTTGTTGATGTAGGGAACCGCGAGGCGGCGGGCCTGTTCCAGCGAGCACGCCATAGTCGTGGACTTTTCATCTATGTAAAGCTTGCAGCCGGTAATCAAAGGCATGTCTGTGCTCCCGCTGGTTACTGCTCATGCCCACGCTTCGCCGTCGGCGTCGGCCTTAAATTGCTTCCGCCTGCCCTGCACGCGATTGCGCGTTTGTTCGTTCTCCGTGCCGGCATTCGGCTTTTTGAAACGTTGAGAGGCACTGGCCGTTGCAGCGCCTCGACTAGGTGCGGCGGGCGCTCCCGAAAACATAGTCCCAGAATGCACTGGTGACTCCGTAGCAGTCCGACTGCCCGATGGGGTGGTGATGCAGCGCATGCCAGCGCTTGCGCCGCCTCAGCCAGCCGCTGTCGGCGCGCCAATGGTGGGTGGCATGGTGGGCAATGGAGAAAGACAGGTAGCCGCCCATTACGCCGAGAGTCAGAGCGCACGCGCTCCACATATTTCCCAACGCCAGCGCCGGAAGAAACACCAGCGCGGCGATCAGCGTCGCGCTCAGTATCGTCGGTGTGCATATCAGTGCCATTGGCCGCTGATGGTGCTCCGCATGCCAGCGGCAGAATGGCCGCAAACGGTGCAGCACGAAACGGTGCAATGCATATTCGATGGCGGTCCAACCGACCAGTCCCGCCAATGCAAAAGCCGCGATCTCCAGCCGCCGCTCGCGCGGCCCGGCCAGCAGCAGAAAAGCCGCCAGTAACACCACTGCGGCGCCGTACAGCGCAAAGTCGAAGCGGTATGCGGCCCTGCTGTGATCCAGGGAGAAAAGACCCATGCATTTCCTTTGCCCGCCGGCTCGCTTGCGCCGGCCGGGCGGGCGTCTCAATTCAAGTCGAAATTAGGTGCGCCGCGCTGTCTGTGCGCCGGTGCGCCATGCTTCGAAGGTATCCCCTCGTGTTGAAATCAGCCCTTAGAGCGCTCCTAGAAAACCACATTCCGCGGGACGCCGAGGATGCCAATGAATTCGTCGCGCCGCACAGTGCCGACCAGCCACCCATCGCCATCCAGTACGGCCAGCGCCTCGCATTGACCATCGCGGGAGCGCCGCCGCCCATCGGCGACACCATCGCCGGCATCGGTGGCGGCCAAGCCAGCCCCTGCGATGTCCCCGGTAGTCAGGACGGCTGGATCGAGCTCCGTCGCAATGACACGGGTAACGATGTCCGTCGCAGTCAGGATGCCCACGGGCCGGAGCACGCCGCCGGCTTCAACCGTGACGAGAAGCTCGGTCGTACCCGCTTTTCGCATAAGCTTGCTCGCCTCGAGTACGCTCGCGTCGCGGTCGACGTGCGTCAATTTGTGATTGATGACTTCGCCGCCGGAAAGCATGGTTCGTTGAATCGTGATCATTGGATCTCCATTGCAGAATCAGCCGGCATATTTTCGTTGTGGTTGCGCATGACACGCCAACGAACCTGATCCACCCGGCCATAATCCTTGCCAGGCCTGCTCCATTGCATTGCGTGTTTCGTTCCGCGATCCGACGTGTGCCGGGTGATATCCAGCCCTGTCAGGATTCTGCGCTTCCGTTCAGGGAGGTCTGTACGCCAGCGCACGTTCGCAAGCCAAGAACCGCAAAGCAGACGATCCGGGTTAACCCTCGCCCGCTGCGCCGACTCCTCCGCATTGCTGCGCATCGCAGCGCGCATCTGCACACGAATTGCCGCCGCCTATGTACGGTAATGCACAGACCGGCGGAGGCCACAGAACGAAAATTCGGTTGTGCGTTCGACAGTGAGACAGAATAAGAGGAGTAATGCGCCATGAACCAAGCGTTAAAAAAACTATCGAGTTGCGACGACTTCGGCAGCCTGGAATTGGGGCTGCGCGCGCTTTGCTCCGGATTCGGACCGGTGTCCCGGATGGACGTCCTGCCCATGGTGGACGCCGGCAAACGCAAGGCCGTTTGCCTACTGCGGCTGAACTCGCCCGAACAGGAGCAGAACCTGATAACACAGCTCGGCGCAATTCGGTTCGGCGAAGATCTATGTGTCATCGTCGACCTGAGAATGTCCGACTGAGCGCGAGCGGCGCTGCTTTTGGGGCGTACTAGACCCGCATCGGACAAAGCATTGCGGTTGCGCGCCTGAATCCGGTCGCGGCGCCTTTGCGCTGGAATGCGCCAGCCAGCGCTTCCATGTCAGCAGGGTGCGGGGGTGTTATCGAGGGCCGATAGCGCGCGCGGCGGCAACGCGTTCGCGCGCGAACCGCGTCGAACGGGCCAGAGCCCCTTGGAGACTATCTCGGTCCGGGATGGCGGCTTGCGTGAAACCGCTGCAGGTCTGCCAGTACCGCGGAAATTGCCTGCTTGCGCACTGTCGCGGCATCGTGCGAGTCCGGGTCGGGTTGGTCCTCGCGCGTCTCCAGGTATTCCAGCTTGTCGAACACCCCCAGAGCCCGTTGCGAATCGTAGCCGGTCGCAAAAAAAATGGCCGCACCGATCCTGTCCGCCTCGCGTTCCTGCAGTCGCGCGGTGGGTCGATAGGCGGTGGCGTAGGCGTCCTTCGAAAGAAACTCGAGCAGCGCCGTGTACGCGGTGGGGACTTTTTCCTTCCCGAGATAATTCGCCATGAACGAGAGCTTCACCGAAGCGTGCCCCGCAAGGACGTGCGCCGCCTCGTGCGAGAGGATCAGGGCGAGTTCGTCGTCGTTGAGTTGCAGCGTGCGCAGGAAGGTCGCGTCCACGATTATGGTTTCCCCGGGGAAGGCCGCGGCGCCGTAGCCGAAGTCGTCGATCAATATGACCTTCCAGGAGTCCTTCGCGAAACGCGGATCGATGGCGGCCACCGCTGCGCCTACCGCGGCCATTACCACATCGGCGCGTGCGTTCAGGGTCCGGTCCCGGTCCAGTTTCTGGTCCTTGAGCGCCTTGCGCACATAGCCGGCGGCAAGTCCGCGCCATGCCGCCTGCGCCTCCGATTCCGGATAGGCGGCCGCGGTCTGCGGCCCGGCAGCGGGCGCAGCCTGGGCAAAACAGATACCGCCGAAAAGCAAAAGCACCACCGCGATGCACGTCTTCATGGCTCCCCCCATGTACCCGTAGGCATCCCGCGCTTCCCCGTGGAACGCCGCCGCCGCGCAGCGAGTATGTGGTTTCGGCCGCGAAAGCACAATAGTGCCGTGTCGTCTGTGTGCTGGCGTACATTTGGCGAGGAAACTTTGAAATATGTTCTGAAGCCATTTCAGAACTGAAATGGCCTCTTATCCAGGGGAGGGATTTCCTCGTTTTGAAATAAGCGCTTAGGACAGAATCTGGCCTTGCGCTCACGCGCAACCCAAGGGGCAAACTCCGGCTATCGAACAGCGATTGCCGCTCCTTGGTGCCCGCGCTCAAGCGGGGTTCGCGCTGCGCGGCGAATTCCAGTACCTGGGCGTGCGCCGCGAGGGCGTGACCGAAGGCGCCGGCAAGCTGCAGCGGGTGGGCCTGATCAATTACAGCCGCGGCAAGATCACCGTGTTCGACCGGCCCGCACTGGAACCGCGCGTATGCGAGTGCTACGCGCTGGTAAAAAACGAATTCGAACGCCTGCTGCTACACGGAACGCTGCGCGGCCGGCGGCAACGCCACTGGGCTCAAGGCAGAACTGAACCAAGCCGGGGAACCGGCTTGGTTCAATGCGGCACGGATTTTCGCCGCTGCCAAGCCGCTCCGGGCGGAAAGTCGCGCGCGGTTGCGCTTGACATGCTTACTTCGCCGGCTCAATCGTGCGCAGCTCGCGCAGCGTGCCTCCGCTCTCCACGCTGCCGCTTACAGTCCCCTCGCCGTGCATCCGGCGCACACAGTCTTCGCGGTCGCCCGGCGGCAGGGGCTCGCAGCGCCTGAGCCGGTTCTGTTCGTACGCGCTGTTGTCGTTCGCGAGGCGCCCGCGCTTGGCCTCCTCCAGTGCAGCGCCCGCTTCGCGCAGGCAGGCAGCGCGATCCTGGTAGGCTGGGCCGCTGCGGCAGGCGGCGACGTCCTGTTTGTAGCGCGCCTGCGCTTGCGCCGCGTTGCCGCCCGCAGCCGCGGCTGCACCCGCTGCGAGCAGTGCGCCGAGTGCGAACACCGACAAACCTGAAATGGAGATTCTCATCATAGGCTCAGGTGACCGACGCCGAACAGACCGATCAGTCCGACGGCGATCAGATAAATTGCGACGATATAGTTGAGCAGCCTGGGCACGATCAGGATAAGTATTCCGGCGATCAGCGATATCAGGGGAGCAAGGCCCAAGGTGATATTCATATAGCTGCCTTTTCTTCAGTTTGGCGGCCCGGCGGCATGCCGGGATTCGGTCAATCTGTTGTCACGCAATACGATATTTACGCCGTAAACGACGCGGGCTCAGTGCGGCCGCGCACATTGGAACGGCTATTTCTCGGTGACGGCAGGCAGTCGATGGCCGGCTCGGCGGCGTGCGCGCGCAGCGGCCTGGGCACGCGGCACATTGCCGGATTGCCGCCCAGTTGATCGACTTGGCACAACTGGCGCCGATTTCTCGCCGGACTGATCCGTCATGGAGCCAAACTCGTGTGCGTACACCCAAGTGAACTCGGCGCCGAGCAGGAACACCTGCGCGGAAAAATAGACCCATACCAACAGAACGACGAGCGAGCCGGCGGCGCCGAAACCGGATGCCACGCTGGTGGTACCCAGATATACGCCGATGAGGAACTTGCCGACCTCGAACAGGAGCGAAGTCACGGACGCGCCGACCCATACGTCGCGCCAGGCAATGCTGGCGCGCGGCATGAATTTGTAGATCATCGCGAACAGCAAGGTCGTAATGGCGAAGGAGATGCCGAAATTAAGCGCATGCAGATAGGCTTCGCGGCCTTCGAAGAAGCCGTAGCTCCATTTGCCGAATGCGGCAATCGCGGCGCTGACCGCGAGCGAGACCAGCAGCAGGAAGCCCAGCCCGAGCACCAGTCCGAATGAAAGCAGGCGCGAGCGCAGCAGACTCCATATGCCGTTCGCCGTCGCCGGCGCGGGAACGCGCCAGATTCGGTCAAGGGCGCTTTGCAATTCCCCGAACACCGTCGTTGCGCCGACTACCAGCATGACGCTGCTTATCAGGGTCGCAACAATGTCCTGCGCCGGCCCGTTGGCGCTTCTGAGCAGGCCCTGCACCGCGATTGCGCCCTCGTGCCCGATCAGACCCTGTATCTGCGCCACGATCTCTCCGCGCGCGGCTTCCTGGCCAAACACCAGCCCGGCGACCGCGATCGCAATGATCAGCAGCGGGGCAAGGGAGAACAGGGTGTAGTAGGCAAGCGCCGCGCCCATGCTCGGGGCGTAATCATTCAGCCACGCCTCTACCGATTTGCTCACCAGGTTCCAGACCGGCTTGAGGCGCATGCCGGCCGTGCCGGCCTTGCTGTTCTTTTTCATCGTTCCGTTGCGCCAATGCCGCCCACAGGACTGCCGCGCGCCGCGTTGCCCCGCGGCGTAGTT
>JAAOZY010000004.1 GCA_012274205.1 Betaproteobacteria bacterium | reverse complement strand
TGGCCAGGCCGCGCGCATGCAAATACTTGAGGTAGCGCGCCTGGTAGATTGCCTGGATCGGGCCCAAGCCCATCGATACCGTGGGGAACTGCCAGAAATCCGGCATCAGCCAGGGATGCGGATAGGAGGTAACGCCCTTGCCGTCGACATCGCGGCGGAAATTTACCAGCTGCTCCTGCGTCAGCCGCCCCTCGAGCAACGCACGCGCGTAGACGCCGGGAGCCGAATGCCCCTGGAAGTAGACCAGGTCGCCGCCGTGTTCGGCGCTGGGCGCGTGCCAGAAATGGTTCTGGCCGATGCCGAACAGCGTGCCCACCGAAGCGAAACTGGCGATATGGCCGCCGAGGTCGCCTTCCACCTTGTTCGCCTTCGCCACCATGATCATCGCGTTCCAGCGGCAGTAGGCGCGAATGCGGTCCTCCAGCGCGGCATTGCCCGGGGAGCGCTCTTCCATATGCGGCGGAATGGTATTGAGGTAAGCGGTCTGCGCCTTGTACGGCAGGTAGGCGCCGGAGCGGCGCGCCTTGTCGATCAGCTTTTCCAGCAGGTAGTGCGCGCGCTCGGGTCCCTCGCGCTCGAGCACCGCCTCGAGCGCGTCCAGCCATTCCTGCGTCTCGAGGGTGTCGGGGTCATTGGCAGCAGGAAAATCGGGGACGGCTGACATGGCAACTCCTTCTAGGCTGCGGCGGCGACGCTCATTCCCGGCAGCGCCAGGACAATGCGAGGCGATGGCTGCCATACCCCGCAGGCAAGCCGCTATAGTTTCAGATCGCAGATTCCAGCGCGCTCATTATACAGGCCGGCAGGCGCGCAGCGGATTGGGGGGCGAACCGCCGCTGTCAGCGCAGGCGGGTGCGGGGCCGCAAAAAAAAGCCGGGGTGCGAGCCCCGGCGAGTAGGTTGAGGACAATTGAGCAGAAGCTTTGCATACCCATAGGGAGCTTCTGCGACAAATAATAGGCGGCGCGGGATGCGTGCGGTATTGGGAGAAACCCTAGCCCGGGCCGGCACGCGCTCGCGCCGCGGCGCCCCGGGAAAACCCCGATGACCGCGCGCATTAACACTGGCATGATGCATCCTCGGCGGCCGGACACTTCATGCTAGCATTGCCGGCCGCGGATGCGTTATCCGCGCCCACTCGCCCGCGACCCTATGCCGCCCATCAGCGCCGACAACATGGCCACGCAATCCAGCCAGCGCTGGCAATGGATGATGCCCAATGCGGCCGTGGGCGTGTTCATCGTGGCGATGATCGCGCTGGTGTGGCTGCTGCAGACACGTGAATTCGACCAGCAGATGGCGGCGCTCGCGCGCGACGTGCAATGGGCCGAACAAACCTTGCGCCTGCACATGCAGAGTGACCGCGAATTCCTGCGGGAACTGGCGCACGAAGCATCCGACGGCCAGCTGGCAAGTGCGAGGTTCAGGGACCGGTCGGCCCAATTTCTCGCGATCAATCCCCACCTTTCGCGCATCGACTGGGTTGACGCCGACAAGAGCGTCCGCGAGGCGGTGACGGCCGCAAGCGGGGTGCGCGACACAGGCGGACCATTGGCGCACCAGGAGCAGTCAGAGGCTTTCCTCGCGGTGCGCGGCTCCGACCGTCCGGTGTATAGCAAGGCCTACTCCAGCGGGCGCTTCGGCCCCAGCTTCGAGATTCTGGTGCCGATTCGCCGCGGCCCCGATTTCATCGGCGCCATGGTGGCGGAATATACGGTTTCAGGGATCCTGCGCCATCTGGTGCCGGCGTGGTTCTCGGAAAAGTACCATTTGAGCCTGACCGACGGCCGCGGCCAGCTGCTCGCACAGAACGCCGTCGCACATCCGCGCGACGAGGGCCTGGACTACAGCCTCGACTTCGACCCGCCGGGCAACGGCATGCAAATGCGCGTGGCCGCATATCGCACCGACACCAGCTTTGCAAAGACGCTGCCCATACTGCTGATCGCCGGGCTGTCGCTGCTGGTGGTATGGAGCCTGTGGTCACTGCGCAACAATCTTGCGCGGCGCGTTCGCGCCGAGGATGCCTTGCGCGCAGAATCGAATTTCCGCAAGGCGATGGAGGAATCCATGCCCACCGGCATGCGCGCCATCGACATGCACGGACGCATTACCTACGTCAACGCGGCCTTCTGCAACATGGTCGGCTACGCGCCGCAGGAGCTGATCGGCGCCGCGGCGCCGCACCCCTACTGGAGCGCGGAAGACCAGGCGCAGCATGCGCGGACGCTGGAGCGCGCGCTCGCCGGCGAGCTGCCGCGCAGCGGCATCGAATCGCACCTGCGCCGCAAGAACGGCGAACTGTTCGACGCGCGCATTTACGAAGCGCCGCTGGTGGATGCGAGCGGCCGGCAGGCGGGATGGATGGCCTCGGTCCACGACATCACCGAGCAGCGGCGCGCGCGGGCGGAGCTGGAGGCGTCGCACCAGCGATTCATGACCGTCCTCGACGGGCTGGATGCGGCGATCTACGTCGCCAACCTCGACGCGGACGAGATCCTTTTCGCCAACAAGGCATTCAAGAACATCTACGGCTATGACGCCGTCGGGCGCAACTGCTGGCAGGTCACCAGCGCCTGCCATCCGGACCCGGCGCGTTTCATCGCCGCGGCACGGCAGCTCGCGCCGCACCAGGCCCCGCTGGAACTGCACGATGCGGAACTGCAGAACGGACTCAATGGCCACTGGTATCAGCTGCGCGAGCGCGCGATCCAGTGGGTGGATGGGCGCGTGGTGCGCATGGAAATCGCCACCGACATCACCGACCGCATGAAGATGCAGGAGCTCAACAGCCAGCAGCTGGAGCGCCTGCAGCAGACGTCGCGCCTGATCACCATGGGCGAAATGGCGTCCAGCCTCGCGCACGAGCTGAACCAGCCGCTTTCGGCCATCGCCAATTACAATATGGGCTGCGTCAACCGGCTGCAGGCAAAGGATTACCGTCCGGAAGAACTGCTCGCGGCGATGCAGAAAGCCAGCGTGCAGGCCGAACGCGCCGGCAAGATCATCCGCCGCGTGCGCGACTTCGTGAAGAAGAGCGAGCCCAACCGCGGCCCGGTGCAG
>JAAOZY010000188.1 GCA_012274205.1 Betaproteobacteria bacterium | reverse complement strand
CGCTGCGCGAACCAGCACGAACGTCGAATTGAGGTTCAGCTCCAGGGTCTGGCGCCACTCCTGCATCGTCGTGTCATCCGAACCCTTCTTGATGAAGATGCCGGCGCAGCAGGCCAGCGCGTCCAGGCCGCCCAGCGCCTGCGCGGCACGGGTGGGCAAGGCGTCGCAGCCCGCGTCGTCCAGCAGATCCTGCTCGAGGATCACCGCGTCGGCCAGCTGCGCCTGGACGGCGGCGGCCTGCGATGCGTGTTGCACCACGGCGGCGATGCGCGCGCCCTGGCGGTGCAGGACCCGGGCCGTGGCCAGCCCGATGCCGGAGCCGGCGCCGGTGACCAGCGCGCGGCGGCCGCTCATCTCGGGTTGCAGGGTCTGGGTCATGGCGAGTGCAATGGTACAGTGCCCGAAATTGTGGAGAACCCGGTGGTCAAGAAGACACAAGACGATGGCGCCGCACTGCTCGAGGCGATGCTCGCGAAGCGCGGCTATCTGCTGTCCTATCACCGCATGCTCGCCGCGTCGGACCCGCAACTGCTGGCCAACTACGACGCGCTCTATACCCGGCTCACGCTCGACCAGCGGGTGCTCACGCCGGTGGAACGCGAAACGGTGTGGATCGCGCTGATCGCCGCCACGCGTGAAAAGTATGCAGTGTTCCACTTCGAGCGCGCGACCCAGGCCGGCATGGATGACGAGGCGATCAGCGACGCGGTGGCGCTGGCGGCCGCCTGCGAATCGTTCGATGCGCTGCACTTTTCCCAGGCCCCATTCGGGAAGTGGGTGCCCGCAGGCCGTGCCATGAAGCGCTACCTGACGATGTTCGACGCGGCACGCGGCGGAATTCCCGTGGCGACGGCCGAAGTTTCCGCGGTGGTGTGCCATGCGGCCCGCCGCAGCGCCGACGGCATGCGCGTGCACCTGGCGCGCGCCTTCGAGCACGGCGCGAGCCGCGAGCAACTGGCCGAGGGGCTTTCCTATGTGCTGCTGCACCGGGGCGGACCGACCATGATCGACGCCGTCAATTGCTGGGAGCAGTCGGCGGCCGCGCTGAAGATCCCGGGCCCATACTGACTTCACTTTCAAAAGTCGCGAGCGACTTTTGAAAGTGGTTTGATCAGCGCGAAGAGGACCGGCGAAGCCGGCTCCTCGTCGCGAGAGCGACTGCGCTGCATGCTATTGCGCGCAGTCGAGGTGCCGCTGCGTGGAGTTAGATGGACCCCTGAAGATCTATTTGCTCAAACTTTCGTCGAAGGCAATACCCCTTGCCCGGCGCACGACAATCAGCCTTCAAGGGAGAGATGAATGAAGAGGCAATTTGCATTCCCGGCGAACAACAGTGATCGATATCGGTCGAATACGGCCATCACCACACGGCGACAACTGCTTGCGCAGGTTGCGATCGGAGCGATGGCGTCGCTGTCTGCGCATGGTTCGCGCGCCGGCATGCCGATTCCCGAACCGCTGACTCACGAAGAGGAACTCAGGTACCGCGCGCGTTGGATATTCACCGGCCGACTTCGGAGGGTTGTTCACCTTTCGCCCGCTACAGAAGAGAAGCTGTTCACGCCTGGCGCGCAAATCGATCCGACGGAATTAAAGCTTTATGAGCGTCATGAGTTGGCAAAGGTGTTCTCGGGTTTTCTTGAAATTGAGGATGCGGTACCTGTATTGATGAAGGCTGATGTCCCGACAAGAGAGTTAGCTGAACTGACCTTAGGCACTATCTACTGCGATATAGGAAACGTAAGCATAAATCCAGAGTTGGACGCTTACATCAGAGCCCTAAAAGGAAAGCCGGTCGTACTTTTAATAAAAGGCCAAAGAACGAGATTCGGTGTCGCCGCCACATCTTTTCCTAATCCCATTTATGCCCTCGCTGGCGGCGCGAACTGGCGAGACGGCCTGCCGTTACCCATCGAGGACTTGCCCAAAGTAGCTGCAATCGCTCAGAAACTCGGATTCGTGAAGCCTACGCAACCCAATCGTTAATTGGAAGCAGGAGAACCGGCTGCACTTGGGGCAATCTGCGGCGAATCGGTCAGTCCACCTTTATCTTCGCGGTGCTGATCACGCCGGCCCACTTCTTGCGCTCGCCGAGCAGGTAGGCGCGGAACTCCTCGCTCGAGCCGCCCACCGGCTCGACGCCCATCGCGGTGAGTCGCTCGCGCATTTCCGGCGCCTCGAGCGCGGCGGCAAACGCCGCATGCAGCTTGGCCACGACAGCGGGCGGCGTGCCGGCGGGCAGCAGCGCGCCATACCAGCCGTTGCCGTCGACGTCGTTGATGCCCATGTCGCCGAGGCTGGGGATTTCGGGCGCCAGAGGCGTGCGCTTGGGCGCGAGCACCGCCAGGGCCTTCACCTTGCCGGACCGGATGAGGTCCACCAGCCCGCCGAGCCCGTCGACGCCGAGCGGAATATGGCCGCCCAGCAGATCGGTCTTGAGCGGTCCCGAGCCCTTGTAGGGAACGTGCTCGATGCTGATGCCGACCCGCTGCTTGAGCAGTTCCATCGCCAGGTGTGAATTGGAGCCGGTGCCGGCCGAACCGAAGGTCAGCGATCCCGGCGCCGCCTTGGCCCGCGCGATCATCTGGTCCACGCTCGCAAGCTGCGAACCCGGCGCGGCGACCAGCACGTTGGCGTAGCGCACCAGATGGATGACGGGTATGAAGTCGTCGAAGCGCCAGGTCAGTTTCTCGTACAGCGCCTCGCTGGTCGTGAAGTTCGGCGCCGTGACCAGCACCGTGTAGCCGTCGGCGGGCGAGCGCGCGACGAACTCGGCGCCGATGTTGGCCGAAGCCCCGGGCTTGTTCTCGACCAGCACCTGCTGGCCAAACGCGGTGGACATGCGTGCGGCCATCAGGCGCGCCACGGTGTCGGTGCCGCCGCCCGGGCTGTAGGGCACGACGATGCGGACGGGCTTGTTGGGGTAGTCCTGCGCCGCCGCGCCGGTCGCGAACAGCATCGCCAGCAGGACGGTCATGAGCGTTTTCATCTTCGGGGCTTTCAGTCGATGTGAATGTTGGCGGAACGGACCACTTCGGCCCAACGGGCGATG
>JAAOZY010000187.1 GCA_012274205.1 Betaproteobacteria bacterium | reverse complement strand
GGTGCGGCGCCCAGAACGCGGGGTCCGCCTTGAACTTGGTATTCATGATGTTCTCGGGCACGTCGATGTGCACCACGCCGGGGCGGCCCTCCCAGGATTTGCGCAGCGCCATGCGCACCAGTTCGGGAATGCGCTCGAACGAATGGATCACGCAGCTCCATTTCGCCATCTTCCCGATCACGCCTGACTGGTCGAAACACTGATAGCTGCCGCCGCGGTCGGGATAGGCGATGCCGGGGCGGCGGCAGGCGGTGACCACCAGCACGCGATTGCCCTCGGCCTGCTCCACCGCGATGCCGGGCAGCGCGTTGGCGACCCCAGGCCCGTTCGAGGCCATGCATACCCCCAGCGTGCCCGTCAGGCGCGCGTAGGCGCCGGCCATGTGCACGGCGCTGGTCTCGTGGCGCGGCGTGATGAGATCGATGCCGTGCGCGCGCAAGTTCGAATAGAAGCCGAAATAGGTCCCGTCGATGATGCCGAACACTTTTTGCACGCCCTCGGCCTGCAGCATCCTGACGATGACTTCACCACCGCTGATTTCAGACATTGCCTCTCCCGTTGATTTCCAGTTGTCGCGTAGATCCGCTCAGTCGGATCCGACGCCCGGTGCCGCGGCTTGCATGGCGCCCGCGCCCCGCGGATCGCGCCTGCGCCAGATGCTCGCGACGGTCATGCCGGCGACGATATGCCACACGCCCCACCAGGCGGTGACGACCGCCATGCCGCCCAGGCCGTTGAAGAAATCGAAAATCAGAATCAGGCCGAGGCCGGAATTCTGGATGCCCATTTCGAAGGTAATCGCGCGCCGATCGCGCTCGGCCAGTCCCAGCATGGAGGAAAACAGATAGCCGCTGCCCAGGGCCAGGCAGTTGTGCACCAGCACCGCGAAGAAGACGAAGCCGACGTACTGGACGAAGTAGCGGTAGTTGGCGCCCAGCGCCCCGACGATGAAGCCCGCCAGCACCAGCAGGGAAAAGATTTTCATCGGCTTCTGCGCCTTCGCCGCAAACCGCGGGTAATGGTGCGACACCCACAGGCCCACGCCGAGCGGGAGGGCGAGCAGCAGCACGATGACCTGCAGCATTTCCGCCGGGCTGACGGCGATTTCGCGCATGAGCCCGTGCGTGATCGGGTGCAGATTGCCCCAGAAGGTGAAGTTGAGCGGCGTCATCACCAGCGCAATCAGGCTCGACATCGCGCTGACGCTGACCGACAGGGCGGCATTGCCCCGAGCATAGTGGGTGAGGAAGTTGGAGACGTGTCCCGCGGGGCAGGACGAGACCAGGATCATGCCCAGGGCGATGCTGGGCGTCGGACGGAGGACCCATATCAGGCACCAGGTCATGGCCGGGAACAGCAGGTGATGGCCGACGAGGCCGAGCACGATGCCCTTGGGCGTCTTCAGCGCGGTTCTGAAGTCCTCGACCTTGAGCTCGAGGGCGACGCCGAACATCACCAGCCCGAGCACGACGTTGAGCACGCCCAGGGTTGCCGGGTTGAAATTCAAATGCACCTGGTCGATAGGGGCCATGCCGGCTCTCCTCCGCGTCGATTACCGGCTGTATTGGACACTCAGCCTCTGGTATCAGTATCGCAATGCTACAATTTGCCCGCCCCTCGCGCTTGCCCCGGCGCGACAGGGGTTTGCCCTTCCGCGCCACCGGTGTGCCATGACCGCCAGCTGCACTGCCTCCGCCGCATACGTCCTTGCCGTGGTAGACGTCGCCGTCAAAGCCGGCGCCGCGCGCGCGCGCCTGTTGCAGCAGCTCGGAGACACCGACTTTTCCACGCCGCTGGCGCGCGTGCCGATGGCGCGCCTGATCGCATTGTTCAATGCAGCGGTGGGCATGACCGGGCGGGCCGACCTCGGGCTCGAATTCGGCCGCCGCGTCCAGCCCGGCACCTACAGCACGCTGGGATACGCACTGATGACCTGCGACACGCTGGCGGACGCCATCGCGCTGGTACCGCATTACCGCAGGCTGGTATTCGACTACGGCTACAGCGACACCGCGCTTACCCTGGCCGGCGAGCAGGTCGAATTCGCCTGGCTGGTGCAGCCGGGAAAGCTGCCCTATTGTGTCCCCTTGGCCGAGGCGACACTCGCCGGCTGGTACAGCTTCGGGCGCTGGATATCGAACGCCGAACTCGCGCTGAGCTCGGTGCATTTCGCCCACGATGCGCCGGCCGATGTCGCGCCCTATAGCGCATACTTCGGCTGCCCGGTGCACTTCGGCCAGGCGCGCAATGCCCTGCTGTTTCCGCGCGGTTTGCTCGACCTGCCGCTGTCGCAGGCTGATCGCAGCCTGCATCTGGCCATGCGCGAACAGGCGCGCGCCGCGCTCGACCAGGTGTTCGGCGGGACCGGCATCGGCCAGCGCGCGCGCCAGGCGCTGGCGCGGCTGCTGCCGAAATGCGAAGCAAGCCTGGAGGCCGTTGCGGCCGCGCTGGAGCTTGCCCCGCGCACCCTGCAGCGCCGCCTGCGCGACGAGGGACTGAATTTCAAGCAGGTGCTGGACAGCCTGCGGCGCGACCTGGCGCTGGTCTACCTGGCCGATGCCAGCCTCAGTTCGCTCGATATCGCCCTGCTGCTCGGATACGCCGAGCAGAGTTCGTTTACCCGTGCGTGCAAGGACTGGACCGGAAACACGCCAACCGAATACCGGCGCCGCGGCGAGGGCGCCACCGCGCAACAGCGGCCGCTCGAGCACGGTTCCAGCTGAATCCGAACTGGAGCGCCCGCCCGGATCGGCTGCGCGCCTGCTTGTCCCGGGGACCGCCGCCATCAAGCTGAGCGCGGGTCGAAAGATGGGCAAGCTGCGCAGGTCAAGCTGCATGCCTTTCGCCCGCGGAGTGCAGTTCCGATTGCCTCAATATCAGGCAAGGACGCAGCGCGCGGCACCCCACGATTGTCATATACTCCATGGAACCACGCGCCGATTTGCGTCAAGTCAACATTTCCCTGGAACCATGATCGACAACAGCACGCCGACCAGCACCATCGCTCGCGCCGCTCGCCTGCTCGCCGCCGGCGCGCTCGTGCTCACACCGCTGCTCGCATCCGCCTTCGACCTTGAAGGCCACCGCGGCGATGGGTTTTTACGCCGCGCCGCTCGCCTGCTCGCCGCCGGCGCGCTCGTGCTGACACCGCTGCTCGCATCCGCCTTCGACCTTGAAGGCCACCGCGGCGCGCGGGGCCTTGCTCCCGAAAACACCCTGCCGGCCTTCGCCGCAGCGCTGTCGATCGGCGTGAGCACGCTCGAACTCGATACCGCGATCACCAAGGACGGCGTGGTGGTGGTGAGCCACGATGCGCGCCTGAATCCGGACATCACCCGCGGCGCCGACGGCCGCTGGCTCAATGCGCCGACGCGGGCGGTGCGCCAGCTGACGCTGGACGAGCTCGGGCACCTGGATGTGGGCCGCATCCGGCCGGGCAGCGACTACAGCTACCGCTTTCCCGACCAGACGCGCATGGACGGGGTCTACATGCCGACGCTGGCGCAGGTGTTCGCGCTGGCGCGCAGCGCCGGCAACGGCGAGGTGCGTTTCAACATCGAGATCAAGACCTCGCCAAAGCGGCCGCAGGATACGCTCGCACCCGAGGAGTTCGCTCGCACCCTGCTGGCGCTGATCGAGCGCGAGGGCATGGCCTCGCGCGTGATCATCCAGTCCTTCGACTGGCGCGCGCTGAAGGCAGTGCAGGCGCTCGCGCCGTCGATTCCGACCAGCTACCTGAGCTCGCAGCAGCGCTCGCTCGACAACATCGCCGCCGGCGAACCGGGCGGATCGGACTGGACAGCGGGCATACAGTTCAAGGATCAGGGCTCGGTACCGAAAATGGTCAAAGCCGCCGGCGGCGCGATCTGGTCGCCCTATTTCCCCGAACTGAGCGAAGACCAGGTGAAGGAGGCGCACGCGCTCGGGTTGCAGGTCATCCCCTGGACCGTGAACAAGACCAGTGACATGGCCCGCCTGATCGACTGGGGCGTGGACGGCCTGATCACCGACCGGCCCGATTTCCTGCGCGACGTGATGGCCGGCAAGAAGTTGCCGCCGCCCGCGCCGACGCCGGTCAACCCCTGAATCGGGGCCGCACGCGGCCGCAGCCCCTTTCCCTCGGCCGCAATGCGGAGTACATTCTGCGGCCAGACAGCTGGACTGGAAGGCTGCGTATCGCGAACCGCCCATCGCGTCGACTGAGAGGCCATTTCAGATTTACCGAAATGGCCCCTGATCCAGGGGAGCACGAGGGGCGGTATCCCCTCGTTTGAAATAAGCACTGACCCACAAGCGGCGACCGCGAGCGCGCGAGGATGGCAGACGCGCAGCAATATAAGAAAAAAACCATCCAGGCTGGGAGGGGGAGCTTTGCACAGCAGCGATTTGCGGCCGATCAACGTCACCATCCTGCATGACGAGGCTGGTCTGTCGGTTTCGCTGACCGACGCGCGCTCGGTCGCGCGTTTCGGACGCATTGTGCTCGTTCCCGGTCTAATCGCGCAGCTGAAGCAGCCCGCACAGCGGGGGTCGGCCAGCGGCGGTGCCCAATGCGCCGGGCACTGCGATGCGGCCGCGCAACGGCAGAATCGGGGCAGCGAAATATTTACCCGACTCCTGCCCGAGGCAATTCGCGCCTTTCTGATCCAGAGCCCGCCGCGCTGCCTGTATTTCCAGCTGAGCGCATCGCTGATTGCGATTCCCTGGGAGATCGCGTTCGATGGCGAGCATTTCCTTGGCGAGAAATTCAGAATCTCGAGGCAGATCATCGGCGACGAGGAGGCGCCGCCCACGCACGCCGCGCGACCGGAGCGCGAAGTGCTGCGGGTTCTGATCGTAGGCGCAGACGCTGCATCGCAGCCGCAGGACCTGGCGGCGCGGCTGGGCGCGATCCCCGGGCTCGCGCTGCAATGGGTGCAAGCCGGCGCGCCGGAACGCCAACGCCTGCTACAGCTGATCGGTGCCAGCGACATCGTCCATTTTGCCGGCGCGGCGAGCGCCGGCCGCAGCACGGACGGCGATATCCGCTCGTGGCCCGGCGACAGCGCGGTCTTCCTGCGCGAGATTGCGGCGCTGCCGCATGCGCCGCAGCTGCTCGTTTCCGCGGGGCCGGAGCCGGCATCCGCGGGCGCACCCGCGTCCACGCATA
The DNA here is from genome assembly GCA_012274205.1 of Betaproteobacteria bacterium. Taxonomy (GTDB): domain Bacteria; phylum Pseudomonadota; class Gammaproteobacteria; order Burkholderiales; family SG8-39; genus 2-12-FULL-64-23. Next base: position 6,413 of record JAAOZY010000187.1, on the reverse strand, counting down.
ACGTCGCGCTGGCCATGGCGGCCTGCCGCCACGGGCTCAATCTCCTGGTTTGCGCGTCCACGGCCGGCGCCGGTGCGGAATTCCTGCAGGAAATCTATGCCGAACTCGCGCGCGGCTCCGCGCTGGGCGAGGCCTTGCGCCGGGCCGCTGCCCTGGCCCGGCGCGAGGCCGAAACCCAGGGCGTCGCGTGTGCGGAGGCCGCGCTGTACGGCGATTGCGCGCTGGTCCCGTTCGCATACGCCGGTCGCGCGCGCCAGCAGGACGATTTGCGCCAGGTCACCATCCTGTCGCATGATTTGGTCAATTCGACCAGACTGCTCGCCGGACTGGGCGCAGAGAAGTACAGCGAACTGCTCGCGAGCTACCACCAGCGCTGCGCGGACATCGTGACCAGGCATGGCGGCGTCTCCGACGACCCGCAGGGCGATGACGGCATCATGTGCTATTTCGGCGTGCCGGTCGCGCACGAGGACTCCGCCGCGCGCGCGCTGCGCGCCGGCCTGGAGATCATCGATGCCGTCGCCGAACTGGGCGTGCGCGTGCGCATCGGCATCGTGACCGCGCCGGTGGTGGTCAAGGCAGGCCAGCCGGTCGGGGTCGGCATTCACCTCGCTGCCCGCTTGCAATCGATCGCCGAGCCCGGAACACTCGTCGTCAGCGATTCCACGCGCCAGATCGTCAAGGACAAGTTCGAGTTCCGTCGGCTCGAGCACATCCAGCAACTCAAGGGCTTCGATCGCCCGAGCGCGGTCTATCGCGCGCTCGGGGCAGCGCCGGGCCGCGGCGGCCGCGGTTTCGAAGCGGCGCCGGGACTCACGCCCGGCCTCACGCCATTTGTCGGCCGCGAACGCGAACTGCAGCTGCTGCTGCAGCACTGGGCGGCAGCGGGCAAGGGCGCGCTGCGCATGGTCCTGGTTTCGGGCGAAGCCGGAATTGGCAAGTCGCGCCTGCTGCGCGAGTTCGGACGCGCCGCCGCTCTTTCGGCCGGCCAGACCATAGAGACGCGCTGCACGCCGGAGCACAGCGGCAGCGCATTCCACCCGGTCATCGAGTTTCTGCGCCGTCTGCTGCAGATTCGCGATGGCGACAGCGCCGAACGCAAGCTCGCGAAAATCGCCGCCGCGCTGGCGCCGGAAATTGAAATCGCCGCCGCCGTCCAGCTGATCGCGGCGCTGCTTTCGGTCCCGTTCGAGTCGCGCTACGCCGCGCTGGACTACCCGGCGGAAAAACGGCGGCAGCTGACCCTGGCCGTGCTGGTGAACTGGATCTGCAGGGAAGCGCGCAAGGCGCCGCTGTGCCTGATGGTCGAAGACATGCACTGGATCGATCCCTCGACCACGGAATTCCTGAAACGCCTGATTGCCGCAGCCGCACGCCTGCCGCTGTTCGTGCTGCTCACCCGGCGCACCGAAGCGATGCAGGCGCCCGCCGCCGCGCTCGCGGCGCAGGAAATCGAACTCAAGGGCCTGTCCCCGGATTCTACGCGCGCGATGATACGCGGCGCCTGCGGAGAGGCCAGCATGCCGGAAGAGCTCGCGCGCATGCTCGCGGACAAGACCGATGGCGTGCCGCTGTACATCGAAGAATCGACGCGCATGGCGCTGGAGCTGGGCACGGGCTCCGCGCCGGCGGCGGGGTTCACGGTTCCGTCGACGATCCAGGACTTGCTGATGGCGCGCCTAGACCGGCTGGCAAGTGCAAAGCAGGTGGCGCAGCTCGGCGCCGCCATCGGCCGCGATTTTTCCTTCGCGCTGCTGCAGGCGGTGCTGTCCCATGGAAGTTCACCGGTCAGAAGCGGTAATCTGGGAACGCAGCTTGCCGCGCTGGTCAATTCCGGCTTGCTGATCGCCAAAGGCGAGGCGCCGGACACGCACTATTTCTTCAAGCACGCGCTGGTGCGCGATGCCGCTTACCAGTCCCTGCTGGAACGCGACCGCAGGCGGCTGCATCGCGCGATCGCGCTCGTCGTCGGCGAGAACTTCCAGGGACTGGCCCAAAGCCAGCCGGAACTGCTGGCCTATCACTGCAGCGAAGCCGGCATGGATGCCGAAGCCGTCGCCTACTGGGAGCAGGCCGCGCGGCTTGCGGCCTCGCGTTCGGCCCATGCCGAGGCTATCAGCCATCTCAACAGCGGCCTCGCGCTGATCGCGCGCATTGCACCCGCGCCCGAGCGCGACCGCGCCGAACTCAAATTGCAGCTGCTCCTGGCGGCGCAGCTCATCGCGACCGAGGGTTACGGCGCGGACCAGGTCGGGCGCATCTACGCGCGCGCCGAGGAACTGTGCCGCGACGCCGGCGACCAGGGTGCGCTGATGAAAATTCAGCTCGGCCTGGAGGGTTACCATTTCATGCGCGCCGATTTCGACAAGGCGCATGCCATCGCCACGCAGGCCGCCGCGATGCTGAACGGGGCGGCCGAGCCGCTGCGCCGGATGCAGTCGACCTGGGCCGTCGCCAATATCCTGTTCCACCAGGGAGAGCTGGCGGCGGCGATCGGGCACATGGACAGCTGTCTGGCGGAATACGAGCGCCTGCAGCAGCGGCCCAGGTCGGTGCAGGACCCCGGAGTCATGTGCCTGTGCTATTCCGCCTGGGGCAAATGGGAGCTCGGCTATGCCGATCAGGCGCTGGCGCGCGCGCAGCGCGTGGTGGCCCTGGCTGAGGAACTCGGGCACAAATTCAGCATGGGCGAAGCCTACGGATTCAGCACCGCCGTGCACCATTTCAGGGGCGAGAATGCGCAAGCCCTGGAGAGTGCCGAGCGCGCCATCCGGATCTGCGAAGACAACGGTTTTGCCGTCTGGCTCGCGCACGCGAAGCTGATGCGCGGGCGCGTCGTCGCCGAGCTCGGCGATGCGGAAGCCGGCGTCGCGGAAATGAGTCAGGGCTATGACATGTGGGCGGCTACCGGCGCCGTGGTAACCACGCCGTTCTACCTGGCGCTGCAGGCCGAAGGCCTCGCCATGGCAGGGCGTCCGGATGAGGGGCTGGCGCTGCTGCAGCGGGCGTTCGATATCGTGTCCCGATATGGAGAGCGCTATTACGAGGCGGAAATCCGGCGGCTGCTGGGCGAACTGAGCCTGCAATCGGCCGCCCTGCACGGGCGGGACGAGAGCGCCGCGGCGGAGCGCTGGTTCGCCGGCGCGCTTGCATTCGCGCAGGAAAAGCAGCTGCACGGCCTGGGCCTGCGCAGCGCGATCAGCCTCGGCCGCCTGCGCCTGGGCCAGGGCCGGCCCGAGAACGCGCTGCAGATCCTGGAGCCGGCCTACGCCTGGTTCGAGGAAGGCAAAGGCACACGCGACCTGGAGCAGGCGCGCTCGCTGATCGAAGCGCTGCGCCAGCCGTCCGCCGCGCAGCGGAAATAGGCTGCGGCGCAAGTCAAGGTAAAAAGTTCGCTATACGCTGACCGCCCCGGGCGCGTAGCGTTTCGGCGATTACGCAGGCGCGCGCCACCGACAGGCGCAACATTCGAACGGGAGAACCAGCATGGTGGATTTTCGCGAGTTTGAACTGGCCGAACACGTCCGCCCCTTCGAGGCGAACCGCATTCTGTTCAAGTGGCTGTCGGACGACGCCGACCGGGCCGCGCTCTACAGGTACCTGTCGATACACCGGCCTTTGCTCAAGTTTCAAAGCCGCGCCGACACCAAAGCGGCCCAGGAGCGCGACAACACATCGGTATTCCAGCAGAGCGTATACCTGCTGAGCAAAAGGGAACACGTCGTGTGCGCCCTGACCGATACCGAGCGCTTCAGCAACGCGCCCTACCGGGAGTTGGGCAGCGGCACGTTCATGCTCGCACTCGATGGCGGCGACCACCAGCCGCAGCGCGATTTCGCCGCCGCCTATCTGAAGTCACTGCAGGCTCCGACCATTGCCGCGCTCGCGGAAGTCGCATTTCTAGCGGCCGCAGCCCTGCCGCTGAAGCAGCGCCAGTTCGATCTGGCCGAGCTCGCCGAGCAGACGGCGCTGCGCTTCATGGGCTTCCTGTTCGGCTATGCGCAGAAAGACCACACGCTGCTCGAATCGAGCATGCGCGCCGCCTATCTCGGCCTCAACTACCAGATACTGGGCCGGCACTTCGTCACCGAACCGGGGATCATGCCTGAGGCGGAACGGGGCATGGGTGCGCTGCTGCAGCGGACCGCCGCTCTGCTCGACCTGTACTGCGAACAGATCGGACGCGCGCAGAAGGATGCAATCGAGGCGATCGACCTGGAGCTCAAGGAAATCCGCGCCTACAAGAATCGAAGCGGCCGGCGGCCGCTGGAAGATTTCGTTCCGCTGCTGCGGCGCATCGCCGGGCAGGCCGGACCGAATGCTGCAAGCAACTACAGCGGCACCGAGCTGGCGGTGGTGATCGTCGGGCTGATTGCCGGAACCATAGGCAACGTGCAGGCCAGCGTCGCCATCGCGATCAGGGAATTCTTCCATGACAGCGCGGCATTCGCGCGCGCGCACGAAGCCGCGGGCAAGTCCCGGCTGGGCGGCGCGGGCGCGCATCAACTGGGGGCGCTCATCTGGGAAGCGCTGCGCCTGAATCCGCCGGTCGCATTTCTTCCGCGCAAGACCCTGTGCAATGTCGATTTCGACCAGGGCTCGATTCCGGCGGGCACGACCGTGATCCTCGCCATTGGCGGCGCCACGCTTGAACCATCGGGCCATTCGACCCAATTCCTCGCCGCGCGCGCTTACCACGATACCCTGATATTCGGCGGCGCACCGGACGAAACCGGGTATGCCCATCAATGCATCGGGCAGCATCTCGCCATGCCGCTGATCACCCATATCGTCAGGCAGGTTCTGCTGCTGCCCGGCCTGGCAGAGCGCCTCGATCCGGCCAGCGGCGAACCCCTGGGGCTGGAAAAGCTCTGGGGATTCAACTGCAGCAGCTATCCGCTCGAATTCAACCGTTTCGAGATCCTGAGGCAGTCGCCGCTGAACGTGGTCATGCAGATCAAGAAGCCGCTGTCGGTGCACGCCGAGGAACTGAAAAAGATCATCAAATACGGCGCGCCACGGATCGAGAAGAAGCTGCACGACGCCCGGCACGTGCATTTCGCCTGGTTCGAATTCATCGAGAACGATACGAAACTGGTGCTGCACACCGTTTATGACCGCGATTTCGACGCCTACATCGAGCACTTCGCGCTCGAGATCGGCCCCCTGTTCGACCTGTTGTTCGAGCACATCGAGGATGCGCCGCCCTTGCCGGTGAGGAAATTCCCGAAGGAATTCGTCGACACCATCCGGCGCCATGACGTGCCGCCCGCCGGCGGCTATTTCTTCAGCGCCTACGCAAGACTGGAAGTCGCGATGATTGCCAACCAGTATCGCGAGGAAGGCGAATGAGCGCGCCGCCGGTGTTTTCCGAAAAGGCGGACGTGCAGCGCCTGGTCGCATATGGCTACGACTTCGGTCGCAGCCGGCATTTCATCCTCGAGGTGAAAAATCCGCAGGACGCGCGCGCATTTCTCGCCGGGCTGGTGGCCTTCGGTTTGATCACCGACGCCTCCGCGAACAGTGAAGACGTGATCGTGCGCAAGCGTCGCGGCTGCTGCCCGACCCACATCGGCTTCACCTTCCGCGGCCTGCAGGAGCTGCGACTGTCCCCGGCGCTGCTGCTGGTGTTCAGGGAAAAAGCACTGGCATTCGCCGAAGGCGCCCCCCTGCGCGCGGCGCGCCGGCTCGCCGATTCCGGCGCCAGCGCCGCGCCGTGGTGGGAAGCCTCATTTCAGCACACGCGCGCGCACCTGCTGCTCTCGTTCTATGCCGACTCGGAAAGCGAACTCGATCGATTTGCCGAAGTCCTGCGGCAAGTCCCCGGCGCCGACGGCCTGGACGGCTGGACTGCCGCCCTGGACGGCTGCCATCTGCGCGCGGACAAGGAAGGGTGCAGGGTGCATTTCGGCTTTCGTGACGGCATATCCAATCCGCGAATTGTCGGTTTCCATAGCCCCGACACCGATCCGGAATCGAAGGCGCCCAAGCTCCACGCCCCGGGCGAGTTCATTCTGGGCTACGCAAACGACGAGGGATTCAATCCCTGGCTGCTGCTCAACCCGGGGCCGGGACCCAATCCCTGGTTGCTGCCGACTGCGCGCATCGATCCCGGATTCTTCCGCAATGGCAGTTTCGCCGCTTTCCGCAAGATCGAGCAGCACGAAGGCGAATTTGACCGGTTCGTGTCCGCCCGGGCAGCACAGCTCGGTGTCAGTGACGCGTACGTCCGCGCCAAACTGGCGGGGCGCTGGGACGACGGCAGAGTGGTTCGTCCGGATGAGGTATCCGCGCCGCCGCCTGCCGGTGTGGTGGACGGCAGTCCGCAGCCGGATGAAACGCTGAACAATTTCGATTTTTCCGACGACACGCACGGCAGGGGCTGCCCCTTCGGTGCGCACATCCGGCGCATG
>JAAOZY010000186.1 GCA_012274205.1 Betaproteobacteria bacterium | reverse complement strand
GTGCCGGACCTGATCGCGCAGCTGCGCGGCATCCACCGCAAGATGCACTCCGGCGACAGCCAGGGCATGAGCCTGACTCTGTACCGGCTGACGCAATGGATCAAGAGCCCGCGCCCGTACCTGATGCTGATCGGCTTCATTCTGTTCCTCGGCTTCTGGTACCTGGCGGTGGAGGTATGGAAGCTGCCGCGCTTTCGCGAAATGCCGGGCATTACCGTGGTGATCACGGAATGGCTCAGCAAGGATCCGGTCTACGGGCTGTCGCTCTACACGCCGGAATATTACAAACACATCGGCATGTCGGTCTGGCGCGTCACCCAGGCGTTCTTCCTCGCGACCGCCCTTGGCGTCCCGTTCGGATTGTTCCTCGGCTGGTCGAGAAAGTTCAAGGAATACATTTTTCCGGTGTTCGAATTGTTGCGTCCGATCCCGGTACTCGCCTGGGTACCGCTCGCGATCGTGATGTTCGTGTCCACCGAATCGGCCGTCATCTATCTTACCTTCCTCGCCTCCTTTTTTGCCACAGCGCTCAACACCATGCTCGGCGTGGAGTCGATCGACGAGTCTTATGTGCGCGCCGCCAATTGCCTGGGCGCCAGCAAGTGGCAGGTGTTCCGGCACGTCATCGTGCCCGGATCGCTGCCCTTCGTGTTCACCGGTCTGCAGATTTCAGTGGGCGTGGCGTGGTTCTCGCTGGTTGCGGCGGAGATGGTGTCCGGGCAGTACGGGCTGGGCTATGTGATCAATACCTCCTATACGATGGTGCGCTACCCGACCATCGTGATCGGCATGATTACGCTGGGGGCGGTGGGCTATATCACCAGCGCAATGGTGCGCATCGCCGGGGACTTCCTGATGCAGTGGCGCGTGCGCGAGCTGGCGCTCGGGGGACGTTCATGAGTGCCGTGCAGCCAGCCGTGGCCAAATCCGCGACCCGCGGCGCGATAAGGATCGACGACGTCGTCAAGATCTACGATCCTGCCGGCGCGGCGGTAATGGCGGTGGACCATTGCAGCCTGGATATCGAAGCGGGCGAGATCTGCATGATTGTGGGTCCGTCCGGATGCGGAAAAACCACGCTGCTCAACGCCATCGCGGGCTTTCACGAGATCAGCTCGGGCTGCATTACCCTCGATGGCGAAGTGCTGTGCAGCACCGCCAAGCCGAAGGCGGAGCCCGGATCGGACCGCATCGTGGTGTTCCAGAACGGCGCGCTGTTTCCGTGGAAGACCAACCTGGAAAATGTCGCCTTCGGGCCGCTCATGCAGGGCAAGGCGGGCAAGGCGGAGGTCACGGAACGGGCGCTCAGCATGATGGCCGACGCCGGCCTGGGCGGGGTGGAACACAATTACCCGGGCGAAGTGTCCTCGGGTGTGCGGCGGCGCGTCGAAATCGTGCGGGCATTGATGAACGACCCCAAGGTGCTGCTTCTGGACGAGCCCTATCGGGCGCTCGACTCGCTCACCAAGTCGGTGATGCACGAGGCCCTGCTCGAAATCTATTACAAGAACAAGGTGACGATCTTCTTCATTACACATGACCTCGAAGAGGCCATCTTTCTCGGGCACAAGGTGGCAATCATGACAACGCGGCCGTGCAAGCCGAAGAAGGTGCTCACCGTCGACATACCGCACCCGCGCGACTACAGCGTGCTGACTTCGAAACGCTTCCGCGAACTTATGCAGGAAACCAGCGAAGCCGTCCACGAGGAAGCTCTGAAGGCCTTCCAGGCCGGCGAGAAGGAGGGCTGAACCGTGGCTATGCGACGATTCAGTCCGAGAAGCCTGATGCGCGGGATGTTTTCAATCCTGGTATTCCTTGTCATCTGGGAAGTCGGTTCGCGCTCCAAGCACTGGCTGGGCGCCGATATCTTTTCCCCGCTGCGCGAACTCATCGGCATGATGGGATTCAAGAAGACCTATTTGCCGTGGATTGGCGCGGTGCCCGCGCCCACCGACGTCCTGCACGCCTGGACCGCGGTGGTCGTAGACCCGGGCTATTGGCTCAGCTGGTACAAAAGCTTTTCGCGCGTGCTGGCCGGCTTCACCGCGGCGATGCTGGTGGGCATTCCGTTCGGCCTGCTACTGGCGGTGAACCGCACCGCGTTCGGCATCGGTTTTCCGGTGTTCGAGATGCTGCGGCCAATCCCGCCGCTTGCCTGGGTGCCGATTTCGATCATCTTCTGGCCGACCCAGGAACTTTCGATCGCGTTCGTGACTTTTCTCGGCGCCTTTTACACCATCGTCATCAACGTGGTCGGCGGCGCGAAATCGATCGACGTGCGCTACTTCCAGGCGGCGCAGTCGATGGGCTCATCCAAGTGGGATATTTTCCGCCGCATCATTCTGCCCGGCACGCTGCCGTCAATCGTGATCGGCTCCTCCGTCGGCATGGGCATTACCTGGGAGGTGGTCGTCGCCGCAGAGATGATCTCGGGCGGCGGCAGCCAGATCGGCGGCACCGGGGGCGGCGGCCTGGGCTTCTTCATCTGGAACTCCTACGTCGGCGGATCGTACGAACAGATCGTGGTCGGCATGATATCAATCGGCATCGCCGGATTCATTTCCAGCGAACTATTGCGTACCCTGGGCAAGTACGTCACGCCCTGGCTGCGCCTGAGGTAGATCAATGAGCGATTTGGGCACACCGCGTCCAGTGGTTTCCGCCGGCGAGATCACCGTCAGCGGCGTCAGCAAGAGCTACGGCGCGACCGGCTTTCAGAAGGAGGTGGTGCGCGAGTGCAGTTTCAGCATCGAGCGCGGCAAACTCACGGTGATGATCGGCCCTTCAGGCTGCGGCAAGAGCACCCTGATCCGGTTGCTTGCCGGCTTCGAGGCGCCGTCCACCGGGACGATCAAGCTCGACGGCGAGTCTGTCTCCGGGCCGAGCCGCGACCGGCTGGTGCTGTTCCAGGAATCGGCGCTGTTTCCCTGGATGACGACTTACGACAACATTCTCTACGGGCCGCGCGCGCGCGGCGAAGTCACGGCGCAGGTGCTCGAGTTCGCCGAATTCCTGCTGAACAAGGTGGGCCTGCAGGATTTCCGCAAGAAGTATCCCACCCAGCTTTCCGGCGGCATGCAGCGCCGGGCGGAGCTGGCGCGCGCGATGATCAACAATCCGGAGGTCATGATCCTCGACGAGCCGTTCCGCGGCCTGGATGCGATGACGAAGGAACTGATGTGGGAATACTACTCCGGGCTGTTCGAGGAATCCGGCCGCACCAATTTTTTCGTCACCACTGACATCGACGAAGCCGTGTTTCTCGCTGACCGGATGCTGATCATGTCGAACATCCCGACGCAGGTGCGCGCCGTGCTGGAGGTAGACGTGCCGCGGCCGCGCAAGCTCGCCGACATCGTGGTCAGCGACCGCGCCAACCAGATCAAGATGGAGGCGCTTTCCATCCTGCATGAGGAAGCGATGAAGTCGTTTTCGCGCGGCAGCAAGGCAGCCGCCGATTTCGTCGAAGCCTATACCAGGCGCACTGCGAAATCCTGATGGAATGGCTCATCGCGCGCCCGACGGTCATCGGCATTGCCGTCGCTGGCGGCGTGTTCTCGCTCGCAGCGATGCTGCTGAAGAACAAACCGGGGCGAGCGAAGCTTGTCTGGCGCTTGAATATGACCTCGTATCTCCTGATGGGCGCCAGCATGCTGCTTTTCATTGTCGCCGGCTTACGCGTGAACGCATGAACGCTGCGACGTTCCGCCGACCCTTAAAGAACCGCTGAAATGACCGCCAAGATCATCGACGGCAAGCATATTGCGAGTCTGGTGCGCGCAGACTGGAAAATTCGCGCCGACAAGCTGAAGGCGGCCGGCATCACCCCGCGGCTGGCGGTAATCATGGTCGGAACCAATCCGGCATCGCAGCTCTACGTGCGCAACAAGATCAAGGCCTGCGCGGACGTCGGCATCCACTCGGACGCGCATCTGCTCCCCGTCGATACGCCGCAGGCCGAGGTGCTCGCGCTCATCGACAAACTGAACACGGATCCCCGCGTCCATGGCATCCTGGTGCAGCTGCCGCTGCCGCCGCAGATCAACGTGCACACGGTGATCGAGCACATTTCGCTGGCAAAGGACGTCGACGGCTTCAGCCTGTATAACGTCGGCGGCCTCGTTACCGGAGGGACGGTGTTCCCGCCGTGCACCCCCTACGGCGTAGTGTGCATGCTCGAGTACAGCAATATTCCCATCACCGAGCAGAACGTGGTGGTGGTGGGAATGAGCAATATCGTGGGCAAACCGATGGCGCTGATGCTGATGCAGAAGGAAGCCACCGTGGCGATATGCTACGTCAAGACGCGCGACCTGGCACAGTCCAACATCCTCGCTGATATCCTCGTGGTCGCCGCAGGCAAGCCAAATCTGATCACGGCGCCGATGGTGCGCAGAGGCGCGGTGGTCATCGATGTCGGCATCAATCGTCTGCCGGACGGACGCCTCGTCGGCGATGTCGATTTCGAATCGGTCAAGGAAAAGGCGTCCTATATCACCCCGGTGCCGGGGGGCGTGGGCCCGATGACCGTTACCATGCTTTTGTGCAACACCATCCAGGCGGCCGAGCAATGGGCCGGGAAGCAGGGAATAAGCGTTTAGCGCCCGGCCCGCTGCCGTCGACTGAGCGGCCGCGTGCAGCGGCGCCGGAAAGCCGTCTGCGGTGGGGGCTACAGGCAACGCGGCAACAGGCGGAGCGGATCGTAATAGGGCAGGCGCGCGCTGCGCGCGAGCCTGCCGTCCGCCAGGCGCAGCAGGTTGCCCGGACCGGCATCCGCTGCAGGTGCGAAACCCATGCCCAGCAGGCGGCCCGAAACCGGTGAATACGCTTCGCTGGTGAGCTGCGCCGCGGGCAGATCGCCGGATGCGCGCCGCGAACCTGTGGGCACGAGGCCGACCAGCCGGCGCAGCGTCCCGCGCCAGCGCCTGGCGCGAAGCGCTGCGGCGCCAATGCATGCGCCGCTCGTCACCAGGCGAGCCAGCCCGAGTTCGAACGGATCGGCGCCGGCGGCGAGTTCGTTGGTGAACAGGATGTAGCCCGACTCGACGCGCAAGCTGTTCGCCGCCTCGAATCCGCATTCACGCAAGCCCTCCGCCGCACCCACTTCGAGCAGCCCGTTCCATGCGCGCACGCCCGCGGCCGCGGGCAGGAGAATCTCGCAGCCGAGCTCGCCGCTGTAGCCGAGCCGCCCGATGCGGGCCGATGCGCCTGCCAGATTCGCGTCGGAGAAAGCGAAATAGCGCAGCCCGTCCAGCGCTGCGGCGCGCGCGCGCCGCAGCACGTCGAAACTGCGCGGGCCTTGCAGCGCCAGAATGGCATATTGGCCGGAGAGGTTTGCCAGCTGCGGTTCTCCGGCCTGCCGCCACTGCTCCAGCCAGGCGTGATCGCTGCGCCGGCCGGTGAACAGCCAGTAGCGTTCCGGCGCCAGGCACCAGAGGGTGGCGTCGTTGAACACGCTGCCGTCCTCGCGCAGCAGCAGGGTATAGAACAGTCGTCCAGGCGCCAGCTGCGAGAGCCTGCGCGTCTGCACGCGCTCGAGGTAGGCGCGCGCCTGCGGGCCGCTGACCTCGAACAGGCTCATGAAGGAAAAATCGAACAGCCCTGCAGATGAACGCGTCGCACGGTGCTCGGTGCGCGCATCGGAAAACCGCAGCGGCACTGTGGCGCTGCCGTCGACTTTCAGCTGCTCTACGCGGCGGTCGGAAAAATAGGCATCCAGCATGCCCGCATTATAGCGAGCGTACGAGCATGAATATCCCGACCGCGATGCACAGGCCGGCTGCAGCGCGCCGCAGCACGATCACGCTGACGGCATGCGCCGCGCGCGTGCCGGCTGCCACGCCGGCCAGCTCGAGCACGGTGATCCAGGCCGCGGTGAGGAAATCGATCGAGCCGTACTGCAGGTTGCCGATGGTGCCGGAAACGGCGGAGATGATCTGCAGCATCTGGCTCACGCCGATCGCGGGCAGGGGAGCGAAGCCGAGCACCAGCATGATCGGCACCGAGAACAGCGGGCCGCCGGCGCCCGACAGACCCGAGCCGAAACCGGAGACCGCGCCGACGCCAAGCAGCAGAAGCTGCTGCGCCGCGGACTTGCCGTCGAGCTGCTGCGCTCCCGCCCGTTTGGGCAGCAGCACGTACGCACCGGCGAATATGATGATTGCGGCGATGATCAGCGCGAGCGCGTGCGCATCGACCCTGGAATTGACCATCGCGCCCAGATAGCTGAATAGCACCGCTCCGGCGCAGACGGGCACGGTCATCTTCCAGTCGATGGAACCGCGCAGCTGGAACAGCCAGGTGCCCAGGACCCCGGTGAAGATGAACGAGAACAGCGCCGTGGCCGTCGCCTGGTGGATCCCCCTGCTGCCGAGCAGCGCCAGCGCGGCGACCATGAGGATGCCGCCCACGCCCACGGCGCCGATGAAGAATCCGACTACGAGGGCAATCGCGGCAAGTGTGATAGCGGCAATCAGTTGTTGGCCTCAGCCGGCGGCGAAGCTGGTGAGTTCGCTGGTGAGCAGCACCGAGAGTTGCTTCATGACGGCATAACCGATGCTGTGGTCGCTGTCCATCAGCGCCATCAACTCGTCGCCGTTGAGCGCGATTACTTCGCAGGAGGTGAGGCAGAACGCTGTGGCGATGCGCTTTTGCGCACCCGCGATCAGCGCGGCCCAGCCGAACACGTCGCCGCGCCGGATGATCTCACCCGCCGAGGTGTCGCGCCGTCCCAGTCCCAGGGTGAAGCGCACCATGCCGTCGGCGAGCACGTAGAAGTAGACCGCCGGATCGGCAAGGCTGTAGATGCGCGTGTCCTGCGAAAAGCGCTGCACGCGCGCCAGCGCGGCGACCCGCTCCAGCTGCGCCGGTTCGAGTCCCGCGAAGAAGCGCGCCTGGCGCAGCACCGCGAGGCTCGACGCGGGCGCGAGCGTGTTGACGGCTTCGCCCATGTTTGCCGCTTACTTCTTCCAGCCGACCATGTCCTTGAAGCGCTTGAGTTCGTCTTCCTTCATGAACACCGTGTGCTCCTTGCCGGGATAGACGCGCGCGCGCACTTCGTCGCGGTAGTCCGACAGCCCCTTCTCGAGAATCGGCACCAGGTCGCAGTAGATCTTGGAGTGGCGCGGCGTGTGCTTTTCGTACAGGTGGAACAGGTCCGAACCGATGATGTGCACGCCGTGGGCGCGATTGCCCGCGCCGAGGCTGATCACCGGCACCGGCAGCGTTTCGGCGAGGTATTCGCATACTTCCGAAGTCGTCACTTCGCACATGATCGAGAAGCAGCCCGCGTCGACCATCGCCAGCGCGTCGTCGATCAGCTCCTTGGCGCGCTCGGCGGTCTTTCCCTGCGCCGCGAATCCGCCCAGTTGCGGCATGCGCATCGGCGTGATGCCGATGTGGCCCTGCACCGGAATGCCGGCCTTGACGATTGCCTCCATGTATTTCGCGTGGTGCTGGTTGCCTTCGCATTTCATCACCTCGGCGCCGCCCAGCGCGACGTATTTCGCGGCGTTGTCCACCGCTTGCTGGGTCGACAGGTGGAAGCTCATATAGGGCATGTCGACCATGCGCAGGCCGTATTGCGAGCCGCGCTTGACCGCCTGCGCCATGAACATCACTTCCTCGAACGACACGGAAACGGTGCTCTCGTGGCCGAACAGCACCATGCCGCCGGTATCGGACACGCACAGAATGTCGACGCCGACGCGATCGGCGACGATGGCGGTCTCATAGTCGTACACGGCGAGTTGGACGATGGGGTCACCGGCCTTCATCTTGTTCACCAGTTGCGGGATGGTGACCTTTTTGCGCGGGGCGGGTTTGGCGGTTTCGGTCATACTAAGTCCTCCTGTGTGTGGGGCTATTGTTGGATCAACCGAAGTAAAGCAGCAAGTCTTGTGCCGCCTGTCTCCGGCACAAATAAGCGATTGATTACAGGGTGCTAGCTATCCGGGACGGAAGCAGCAATCAGGCCGACGTTTCCGCAGGAAACCTGGCTTTTCTTGCAGAAACAGGGAGGCTCGCCGCGGCTGGCGGACCGGCTTCAGTCCTTGCGGCCGCCCAGGCGCTTCACGCCCCACTGGCGCCGCCGCATCCATAGCGCTTTGCGGCCGATACCGAGCATGTTGGCGAGTTCGATCTCGGTATAACGATCCTGGTAGCGCTCGACGGTCTCACGCATGTATTCCTCCACCGACAGCGGCTTGCCTTCGGCGAGTGGTGCCCGCGCGGCGCCGCCTGGCGGCTTGGACGCAGCAGGCAGCATTTCGGAGAGGTCCTTGCTTGTGAGCACGTCTGCATCGGCGAGAATCACGGCGCGCTCGATCAGGTTGTCGAGCTCGCGCACGTTTCCCGGCCAGGTGTAGCGGGCGAGGAACTCACCCAGGTCATCACTCATGCCGCGAATGCGCTTGCCCATGCGCCGGCTGTGCCGGTCGATGAAATGCTGCGCCAGCAGGTGCACGTCGGTGGCGCGCTCGCGCAATGGGGGCACCTGGATGTTGATCACGTTCAGCCGGTAGAACAGGTCTTCGCGGAATTGCCCGTCGGTCATCGCCTGCTTCAGGTCCTTGTTGGTGGCGGCGATGAAGCGCACGTCCACCTTGTACACCTGCTTGCCGCCCACCGGCCGCACTTCGCGCTCCTGCAGCACGCGCAGCAGCTTTACCTGCAGCGCGGGCGCCATTTCCGAGATTTCGTCCAGAAACAGCGTGCCCCCATGCGCTTCGCGGATCAGGCCTTCGGTGGTGTGGGTGGCGCCCGTAAACGCGCCCCTGGCGTGCCCGAACAGTTCCGATTCGAGCAGTTCGGACGGAATCGCGCCGCAATTGATCGGGACGAACGGCCCGTCGCCGCGCGCACTCGCGATATGGATGCCCACTGCGACCAGTTCCTTGCCGGTCCCGCTTTCGCCGCGGATGAGCACGCTCGCATCCGAGTTGGCGACCTTGCGCATCAGTTCGGTAACGCGCCTGATGCCCTCGCTCTCCCCGATGATCTCCAGCTCCGCCTTGACCTTTTTCAGGTTGCGCTTGAGGATCGCGTTCTCGCGCAACACGCGCCGCTCGTTCAGCGCGCGCTCG
>JAAOZY010000185.1 GCA_012274205.1 Betaproteobacteria bacterium | reverse complement strand
GCGACCGGCCGCGATTGCCGTCTGTCGCCGACAGTTCTGCTGGCTCAATTGCGGCGTAGGAAGGGAGGCGACGGCATGAGTACAACGCTGCTCTCCGTGGAAAACGTCTACGCCGGCTACGACAAGGCCGACGTGCTCGAGGACGTGTCGCTCGCGGTGCCGGCGGGCAGCATCACCTGCATTCTCGGCTCCAACGGTTCGGGCAAGTCCACGCTGATCCGCGCCATCCTCGGCTTGACCAAGCCGCGCCGCGGCCGCGTGCTGTTCGATGGCGCCGACCTTGCCGGCCTGCCCACCCACCGGGTCATCGCGCGCGGCATCGCCTGCATCCCGGAAGGGCGCAAGGTATTCCCCAAGCTTTCGGTGCTGGATAACCTCCGCCTGGGCGCCTACCAGGAGGGCGACCAGGGCAGGATCGCCGGCCGCATCAGGCAGGTGTTCGGCATCTTTCCGCGGCTGGAAGAGCGCTCGGCGCAGCTCGCCGGCACCATGTCCGGCGGTGAGCAGGCGATGCTCTCGATCGGCCGCGGCATGATGGGCGAGCCCAGGCTGCTGCTGATCGACGAGCCTTCGCTCGGGCTGTCGCCGCGCCTGGTGAAGGAGAATTTCAGCGTGATCCGCCGCATCAACGAGCTCGGCATCACCGTGCTGCTGGTGGAGCAGAACGTGCACCAGACCCTGGCGATCGCGCAGCACGGCTATGTGCTGTCGCAGGGCAGGGTGGTAGCCTCGGGCACCGCGCAGGAACTCACCGAGAACGCCGAAGTGCGCGCGGCGTATTTTGGCTGAGCGCGGGTTTGCTGCAGCCGCGGGAAATCCGCTGCTGATGCTGCTGCGAGCCCGGCAATAGCCCGATGCAACGGCCTAGCGTCATTTTCGACCTCGGCAACGTCCTCGTCAGCGTCGATTTCACGCGCGCATGCAGGCGCTTCGAGGCCGCGGGCAGCGCGCCGGCTGCCGTCATACTCGATGTTATCGCCAACGGCGAGGACAAGGCCGCCTTCGATACCGGCTGTCTCAATCCGCAGCAATTCGCCGCGCGCTTCTGCGCCGCCATCGGCGCGCGCGTCGCCTACGCCGAATTCGCCGACATCTGGTGCGACATATTCGCCGAGCAGCGCGAGGTGACGCTGCTGCTGGACCGGATTGCGGCCAGGGCCGATCTGGTGCTGCTGTCGAACACCGATCCGCTGCATCTGGAATACGTGCGCAGCCACTACGATTTCCTGCCGAAGTTCGGGCGCATGCTGCTGTCCTACGAGGTCGGCCACGCCAAACCGGCACCGAGGATTTTCGAGCGCGCCCTGGCGCTCGCGGCGCCGGGGACCAGGATGATCTACTTCGACGATGTGCCGGCGTTCGTCGCTGCGGCGCGCGCCTGCGGCCTGCCTGCGGAGCAATTTACCGGCGCGCCCAAACTCAGGACCGACCTCGAGCGCTTCGGCGTGTTGTAAGCGCTTCGTCCAAGTGTGTATCATGGAATCGCGTGCCCGCCGGCCGGCGGGTGGCGCGATTCATCAATCAAGCTCAAGGAGAATCGTCATGGCGAAACACTCGGAAGGGGTCTACAAGATTGTCGAGGTGGTTGGCGTAAGCAAGACTTCCTGGGAGGATGCGGGCAAGCGCGCGGTCGAAGCGGCGTCGAAGTCGCTGCGCGACCTGCGCGTTGCCGAAGTCATGAAGATGGACATGAAGGTGGACAACGGCAAGGTCACCGCTTATCGCACGCGCGTGTCCATGTCGTTCAAGTACGAGGCTTGAGTCTGCGCCGCCGCGCATCCGCCGTCCTCGCCCGCAAGCGCGCGAGGGCGGCGCCACTTATATCCCGGAACCCGCCATGACCCTCAAGAACAAAACCCTGTTCATCACCGGCGCTTCGCGCGGCATCGGCCTCGCAATCGCCAAACGCGCGGCGTCCGACGGCGCGAACATCGTCATCGCGGCGAAGACCACCGAGCCGAACCCGAAACTGCCGGGCACGATCTTCAGCGCCGCCGAGGAGATCAAGGCCGCCGGCGGCCGCGCGCTGCCGTTGGCCGTGGACATCCGCGACGAGGCGGCGGTACTGGCCGCGGTGGCGCAAGCAGTGGAAAGCTTCGGCGGCATCGACATCCTGGTCAACAACGCGAGCGCCATCAGCCTGACCGACACCGAGCACACGCCGATGAAGCGCTACGACCTGATGAACGGCATCAATGCGCGCGGCACCTACCTGTGCACGCAGGCCTGCCTGCCCGAGCTGAAAAGATCCGCTGCCGCAGGACGCAACCCGCATGTGCTGAACCTGTCGCCGCCGCTGTCGATGAAGCAGCACTGGTTTGCTGCGCACACGGCCTACACCATGGCCAAGTACGGCATGAGCATGTGCACGCTGGGCCATGCGGGGGAGTTCAGGAAATACGGCATCGGCGTCAACAGCCTGTGGCCGCGCACCGCCATCGCCACGGCCGCGCTGCAGATGATCCCGGGGGTGGACCTGAACATGTGCCGCAAGCCGGAGATCCTGGCCGACGCGGCCTATACCATCCTCAGCGGGCCGAGCGCGAACAGCGGCAATTTCTACATCGACGACGAACTGCTGGCGGCGCACGGTGTGGCCGAACTGGACAAATACGCAGTCAAGCCGGGGACGAAAGTCTTCATTCCCGATTTCTTTGTTGACTGAACGCGGCTGCCTCTGCATCGGCGCGGCGCGCATTGCGCTCGCCTGCCTCGCGCTCGGCTGCAGCGCCGGCGCCAGCGCGCAGGGCTATCTCGGCAGGCTGCTCGACGATTTCGAGGAAGTGAAGGCGCTGAGCCAGCGCAAGCAGCGCTTCGAATTCGAGAACGACGTCCTCTTCAAGACCGATCGCAACTACACCGACGGCGCGCGCTACAGTTTCAAGTACGTCATTTCGATCTGTACTGGTTTGCCCGCCTGCACGGCGATGCGGTGGCTTACAACGCGCTGCAGCAGGGCGGCATGTTCAACCGCTCCAGCCCGGTCATCGGCCAGGCGCGTCCATGGATAGTAGAAGGCGAGAGCGGCATGGCTTTGCACTACCGCGATTTCTCCTTCAGCTTCAGCCTGGTGCGGCGCAATTACACCGACGTGCTGCGCCTGTGGAATCCGCAGAGCGACAAATTCGGCCGCCTGGTGCTCGAGTGGGCCTACTGAGCTGGAGCAGCGCGTCGCCCGCGGCTACTGCGTTCCGGCGGCGTCGCTGCCGCGGGATTCAGGGCTTGCAGGGGGCGGGGCGAGATGCTTGCACACATGCCGGATCTCCGGGCCCTCCGCCGAGGACTCGCTGCTGAAGCCGAGCGCGCGCATGAAGTGCAGCATCGGTTTGTTGCTCGCCAACACTTCGCCCACCATGGTATCGATGCCGGCCGCGGCGGCGACATCGATCAGATTGAGCAGCAGCGCGCGGCCGATGCCGCGATGCTGCCAGGCGTCGGCGACGGATAGCGCGAATTCGCAGCTGTGGCCGTCGTCGCGGCGCACGTAGCGCGCAACGCCGATCTGCACTTCCCTGTCGTCCAGCATCACGGTCGCGATCAGGGCCATGTCGCGCTCGAAGTCGATGCGGGTGATCTTTTTCAGGCGCTCGGGCGACGTGTAGGAGCCGGCGCTGAACAGGCGGTTGTAGCGCGTCTCGGCGGACCAGCCCTGCACGTACTCGGTCTCGATATCCAGATCCTCCGGCAGCATCGGCCGGATGCTGATTGCCTGGCCGTAGATCGGCGAATAGCCGGAGCTTAGCTGTGCCAGATAGTCCGAGCGGGATTTTGCGTTCATGGTTTCAGTGCGCCGCGCTTGCATGCGCGGGGAGGGTGCGGCCGCTCGCCTGCGCCGGCGCGCCGCCGCCATGGCGCTCGAGCAGGTTTTCGAAGGCGAGCAGTGCGCGTTCGCCGGCGCGCGGGTCGGCAAACAGGCGCGCATCCAGCTGGGCGCCGAAATACAGAGAGCAGATCTCGAATGCCAGCTGTTCGGCGTCGGTGTCCGCGCGCAGCTGGCCGGCGTCGACGGCCAGGCGCACCGAGCGGACCAGGGTTTTGCGCAATTCGCGCAGGCTCTGCGACACCAGTTCTCTCACAGCGCCCGGATTGTCGTCGAATTCATGTGCAGCCGCAGTCATGATGCAGCCGCCGGGGAGATTCGCGCCGGCGGTCCACTCGAGCCAGTTTTGCATGATTGCGCGCAGCCGCGGCAAACCGGGCTGCTGCTGCATCGCGGGCTGGAATACCAGGCGGGAGTAGAGATCGCGCACCCCCTGAATGACGGCGAGTTGCAGGCCTTCCTTGGAGCCGAAATGCGCGAACAGCCCGCTCTTGGACAAGCCGCTGCGCTCGGCCAGGCTGCCTATGGTGAGCCCGGCCAGGCCGGTCCGGCTGGCGACGGCCAGCGCCTGTTCGAGTATCGCACTGCGAGTTTGCTGTCCTTTGCGCATGTGCATATAATAGCACGAACGTTCGATAATTCTATAAATATATTTGTTCATAGACACTTAAGCTGCATGTTCGCATCCAGACCATGGCTTTCAACACCGATTGACAGGCGTCGCTGTGCACCGCAAAATCGGCGCATGACTGCTCTCTGCCTGCGCCGACGCCGTATTCCCAACGACGCAAGCTGTCTGTGCGCGCGACGACGAAGCTAGCCCGCTTCATCGCCCCAGCCAAAAAGGCCACAGACATCTGTGGCCTTTTTGCTTTTACCGTAGTCACATGCAGGAGAGCAGCATGCAAACAGAAAATGTGAGTGCATTGATGCGGGTGGCCGAGCGGCCGCCGCAGCTATTCGTCAGCGGTTCCGGTTCCTGGCTCATGGATGAGGACGGGCGCCGCTATCTCGATTTCGTCCAGGGCTGGGCCGTCAACTGCCTCGGCCACTGTCCGGCCGAGCTGACGCGCGCGCTGCTCGAGCAGGCCGGGCGCCTGGTCAATTGCAGCCCGGCATTTTTTAATGAACCCGCGACGCGGCTGGCGCGGCTGCTGGCCGCGCACAGCTGCTTCGACCAGGTGTTCTTTTGCAATAGCGGCGCGGAGGCGAACGAGGGCGCAATCAAACTCGCGCGCAAGTGGGGTGCGGCGCATCGCGGCGGTGCCTATGAAATCGTGACTTTCCACAACGCGTTTCACGGGCGCACGCTTGCAACCATGTCGGCTTCGGGCAAGCCGCAATGGAACCGCCTGTTCGAGCCCAAGGTCGCGGGCTTCCCGAAAGCGCCTTACGGCGACCTCGATGCGGTAGCCGCGCTGATCGGCCCGAACACTGCGGCGGTGATGCTCGAGCCGGTGCAGGGCGAGGCCGGCGTGATTGCGGCCACGCCGCAGTTCATGCAGGGGCTGCGCGCGCTCACGCGCGAGCGCGGCGTGTTGCTCGTCGTTGACGAGATCCAGACCGGCATGGGGCGCACCGGCAGGCTGTTCGCTTATGAGCACGCAGGCATAGAGCCCGACCTGATGACCCTGGGCAAGGGACTGGGCGGGGGCGTGCCGCTGGCGGCACTGCTCGCGCGCGAGGCCGTATGCTGCTTCGAGCCCGGCGACCAGGGCGGCACGTTCAACGGCAATCCGCTGATGACAGCGGCAGGTGCGGCGGTGCTGCGGGCGCTGCTCGCGCCCGGATTCCTCGAAGCGGTGGCGCGCAAGGGCGGGTATTTGCGCTCGCGCCTGGAGCAGCTGTCCGCGCGGCTGGGCCTCGGCGCGGTGCGCGGCCAGGGACTGCTGCTGGCGCTCGAACTGGGCGCGGACACGGGCGCGGCGCTGGTGGAGCGCGCGCTCGCGCAGGGGCTGCTGCTGAATGCGCCGCGGCCGAATCTGCTGCGCTTCATGCCGGCGCTCAACGTTGCCGAGAGCGAGATCGATACCATGATCGAACTGCTCGGCGCTGCGCTGGACTAGAAGGGATTTTCGCTGCGAACGGGATCGACATCTTTCCTGCCCAGGGCGCGTTGAGCCGGCTGCCCGAACCCGGACTCTGCGCGCTCTGGCGTTTTTGCTGTTTTCGACGAAAATTGCTAAGCTGACGCTGCTTGCTCGGGTATTCGTACGGGGAGATGTGGGGTTTCCGGGCAGCACCTGAGGTGGGGCGATGGTTAGCAAGACGCTGTACGACATTCTGGAAGTCAGTTCAAGCGCATCGCCCGAAACCATCCGAGCGGCCTACGAGCGACTGTCGGCGAATTTCCGCAATGGCGGCGCGGATTCCGATGCCGGGCTGCGCTCCATGGCGATCACCGAAGCGTTTCAGACCCTCAGCGATCCCGCCAAGCGGGCTTATTACGACAACAAGCTGACGTTCCGCTCGCAGCCCGTCATGCCCGACCTGGAACAGGTCGCACCGTTCTGGACCATGCCAAAACTCGCGGTGCTCGCGCTGATTGTCGTGATCGGCGGCAGCTATTATTACAAGTACAAAAAAGAAGAGGCGAGACTCGAAGCGGAGAAAGTGATCGCGATCGCCAAAGCCAAAGAGGTGGAAGCCAAGGCGAGGGCCGAGGCGGAGCAGGCACGCTACGAGCTGGAACGCCAGAGAGAGCAGACGCAGCAGGAAGAACGCCAGCGTCGCGAGCGCGATATGGCGCTGCGCCAGCTCACCTACGAACAGCAGCGCAGCCAGATCATGAGCAACTCCGGCGCGGCAGCGAAAGCGGCGCAGGAACGCATCGCCCAGGACAGGCAACGGCGCGAGGAAGCCCAGGCCGCGGCGGCAGTGCGCCAGCGGCTGGCGCAGGAAAAGGCGGAACTCTGCCGGCTGGAGCGGGAGCGCTACGGACGTGCGATTTCCTGCAACTAGTCAGGGGCGCAAATGAGCAGCCGCAAGCGCATACCAAACCAGGCGATCCTGCCGGCACTGGTGCTGGGCGTACTGCTCGGCTCGGCAGCGCTGGCCGAGGAGCCAAAAATCTACAAATTCGTGGATGAAAAAGGCAAGGTCATTTATTCGAATGTGCCGCCGAGTGCCGGGGTCAAGGAAAAAAAGGCGGTACCGCCGCCCGCGTACAAGGGTAGCGGCGGTGACAACCGCTCCGTTTCTCCCTATGACAATCCGGCCATGTACTATCGCGACGACCGGCAATATCAGTACAAGCAAGCCATCGATCAACGCCAGAAGCAGATCGAAGAAGCCCACAGCAGGCGGCTTGCCGAATTGAAGGAGGAGTGCAACCGCCAGCGCCGGCCTGACTGCAGCGACCCCACGGTGCTGCGTTATATCGAGTCGACGCAAATCCCGCGCGGGTACCGCTAGAAGTAAGGCAGGGCACGCCCGCGATTTACATGTTCGGGTAGTTCGGCCCGCCGCCGCCCTCGGGCACGACCCAGTTGATGTTCTGCGTCGGGTCCTTGATGTCGCAGGTCTTGCAGTGCACGCAGTTCGCGGCGTTGATCTGCAGGCGGTCGCTGCCGTCATCGTTCTTGACGAACTCATACACGCCGGCCGGACAGTAGCGCTGCTCCGGTCCGGCGTAGAGCGCGAGGTTGACGTTCACCGGCACCGTCGGGTCCTTCAGCGTCAGATGGCAGCGCTGGTTTTCCTCGTGGCTGACGTTGGAAATGAACAGCGAGCCAAGCTTGTCGAAGCTGAGTTTGCCATCGGGCTTGGGATACTCGATCTTCGGGCAGTCCGCCGCCTTCTTCAGCTGGCTGTGGTCGTCGTGATTGTGCAGTGTCCACGGCGCCTTGCCCTGGAACACGAAGGTGTCGATGGCCGAATACGCCATTCCACCCCAGAAACCCCAGCGGAACGAGGGGCGGATGTTGCGTACGCGGTAGAGTTCGTCCCACATCCACGTTTCGCGCACCTTTTGCGAATAGGCGAATACTTCCCGCGTCCCTTCCTGCGCCAGCGCATCGTACACCGCCTCGGCCGCAGTCATGCCCGACTTCATCGCGGTGTGTATGCCCTTGATCTTGGCGTTGTTGAGAAAACCGGCGGTGTCGCCGACCAGCATGCCGCCGGGGAAGGTCAGCTTGGGCAGCGACTGGAATCCGCCCTCGCTGATGGCGCGCGCGCCGTAGGCGATGCGCCGGCCGTCCTCGAAGAAACCGCGGATCGCCGGGTGCGTCTTGAAACGCTGGAATTCGTCGAACGGGCTGATCCAGGGATTCTGGTAGTCCAGGCCGACGACGAAGCCGACCGCCACCTGGTTGTTTTCAAAATGATAGAGAAAGGAGCCGCCGTAGGTCTGCCGGTCCACCGGCCAGCCGGTGGTGTGCACCACCAGGCCGGCCTGGTGGCGCTCCGGTTTTATTTCCCATAATTCCTTGATGCCGATGCCATAGGCCTGCGGGTCGACGCCCTCGCGCAGATTGAATTTCTGCATCAGCACCTTGCTCAGCGAGCCGCGGCAGCCTTCGGCGAATATGGTCTGCTGCGCGTGCAGTTCCATGCCCGGCTGGTAGTTTTCCGTATGCTCGCCATCCTTGCCTATGCCCATGTCCCCGGTGGCCACGCCCTTGACCGAGCCGTCCTCGTGGTACAGCACCTCGGCCGCGGCAAAGCCCGGGTAGATCTCCACGCCCAGGCCTTCGGCCTGCTGCCCGAGCCAGCGGCACAGGTTGCCCAGGCTGATGATGTAGTTGCCGTGGTTGTGCATCTGCGGCGGCGTCGGCAACTTGATCGCGCGCTTTTCGGTGAGGAAGAGGAAGCGGTCTTCGCCTGCAGGCGTGTTCAGCGGCGCGCCCAGCGCCTTCCAGTCGGGGAACAGTTCTTCGAGGGAGCGCGGCTCGAGCACGGCGCCGGAGAGGATGTGGGCGCCGATCTCGGAGCCTTTTTCGATCAGGCAGACGTTGATCTCGCGGCCTTTTTCCGCGGCGAGCTGTTTCAGGCGTATGGCGCAGGACAGTCCCGAGGGCCCGCCGCCGACGACCACCACATCGTATTCCATCGCTTCGCGTTGCATCTCGACTCCCTTTGTGGGGAACATGGGCGCGCGTTCAGCGGCGCGGCGCAGCCGCGTCCGCTGCAACAGGCGCGAGTGACTCTGCCTATTCAAGCTGAGGAGAATTATAATGCGAGTCCCCATCCAGCGACATCGATACGATGAATGCGACCAAGCACAAGCTCGTGCATACCGAAATCATGCCCATACGCTGGGGCGACATGGACGCCATGGGCCATGTCAACAACACCATCTAT
>JAAOZY010000184.1 GCA_012274205.1 Betaproteobacteria bacterium | reverse complement strand
GCGCAAGGCGGCCCGCAGCGAGGTGTTCGCGCAGATCTGGCAGGCCGCGCACGCGGCGCTGGGCCGCGCCGCGCCGCCGCTGGTCCAGGGGGATTTCGGCGCGCCGATGGCGCATCTGTCCGAGCCCTGGTATTGCTGCGCCGAGCCCACCGAACAGCAACTGCAGAGCTTCTGAGGCCGGCCGCTTGAAGCGCGTTCTGCTGCTCCTGCCGGTCGCCAGTTACCGCAACGAGGATTTTCTCGCCGCGGCAATGCGGCTGGACGTCGAAGTCATCAGCGTCGCCAACCACTGCCATCAACTTGCGCCCGAATGGGGCATGAGCCCGATCCAGTCGGTGCCCTTCGACCAGCCGGTGCGAGCGCTGAAGCAACTGCAGAGCGCGCTCGGGCGCAGGCCCGACGCCGTGCTTGCAGTCGACGACAGCGGCGTGGAACTGGCGGCCCTGCTGTGCGAATACCTGTATCTACCGGGCAATCCGCCCGAAGCGGTGCGCCAGACGCGCGACAAGCTCGCGTTCCGCAATCTGCAGCGGCGCGGCGGCTTGCGCTGCCCGGAATTCTTTCATCTGCTCGGCTATGAACCGGTGCTCGCGCTGGCGCCGCCGCTGCGCTTTCCAGTGGTGGTCAAGGCACGCCGGCTCAGCGCCAGCCGCGGCGTGGTGCGCGCCGACACGGCGCAGGCTTATGCGCAGGCGGTGCACTGGGTGCGCGGCATACAGGCGAGCGCCGACCGCGATGCCGCCGACCTGGGTTTGATCGTGGAGCGCTTCATCCCCGGCAGCGAGCATACGCTTGAAGGACTGCTGCAGGACGGACAGCTGCGCGTGCTGGCGCTGATCGACAAACCCGACCCGCTCGACGGCCCTTATTTCGAGGAGACCTTATACATCACGCCTTCGCGCCTGCCGGCGCAGACGCAGGACGAGATCGCGCAGGCGGTGTTGCGCGCCTGCGCGCTCGCCGGCCTGGACAACGGGCCGGTCCACGCCGAGATGCGTGTCAACGCGCAAGGCGTGTGGCTGCTCGAAATCGCCGCGCGCTCCATCGGCGGCCTGTGCGGCAGGATGCTGCAGCACGCGCTGGGCATGAGCCTGGAGGAACTGATCCTGCGCCAGGCGCTGCGGCTGCCGCTGCCCGGCGCGAACTCGCGCGAGGCGAGCGGCGTGATGATGATCCCGATCCCGCGGCAGGGCATGTTCCTCGGCGCGCGCGGACTGGAGCGGGCGCAGGCGGTCGCCGGCATCAGCGGCATCCAGATCACCGCCAACCCGGGCCAGCTGATCGCGCCGCCGCCCGATGGCGCGAGCTACCTCGGTTTCATTTTCGCTCGCGGCGCTGCGCCCGTGGCGGTCGAGGCGAGCCTGCGCGAAGCGCACGCGAAGCTCGAATTCGACATCCAGGCGGCGCAGCCGCTGAGCGCGGCGCGGGCCTAGGCAGACGCCGCGTCGACGGGGTATGGCCGGCGGGACCGGCCGAATTCAGCAACGAGAAATATGCCGGGGCCTCAATGGAATAGGGTATCCAGATGAGCAAAAGTGAAACAAATCCCAGGATGCTCGGCTTCATCGGACTGGGGGTGATGGGCGAACCCATATGCCGCAATCTCGCGCTCAAATCCGGCGCCAGCATCTACGCCTGCGATCTGGATCCGGCGCCGCTGCGCCGGCTGGCGGGGCAAGGCGTGCACGCCGCGGCTTGCGTGAGCGCGGTCGCGCAGCAGGCGGACATCGTGTTTCTGTCATTGCCCTCGGGCGAAGCGGTGGCCGAAATCGCGCGCGCGCCCGACGGCTTGCTCGCAGCGGCGCGTCCGGGGCAGATCGTGGTCGACCTCGGCACCTCGCCGGTCGACCTGACGCGGCAGCTGGCGCAGGAATTCGCCGGCCGCGGTGCGCGCTTCGTCGATGCGCCGGTAGCGCGCACGCGCGCGGCCGCCGAGGCCGGCACCCTGTCGGTCATGGTCGGGTCCGACGCGGCCACATTCGAGGCGCTGCGGCCGCTGCTGGCCGCATTTGCGAGCGACCTGACGCATTGCGGCGATAGCGGCTGCGGGCAGGTGGTGAAGATACTCAATAACATGGTGCTGTTCGAGACGGTGATTGCGCTGGCGGAAGCGCAGGCGATCGGCGCGCGCTCCGGGGTGGACCCGAAATTGCTGTTCGACACCTTGTCGAAAGGCTCGGCCGACAGCTTCGCGCTGCGCCACCATGGCGTGAATGCGATGCTGCCGGGACAATTTCCGGCGCGTGCCTTCTCGGTGGAATATGCGCGCAAGGATCTGTCCTATGCGCTGCGCCTGGCGCAGGAAACCGCGGTCGACGCCAGCGGCGCGCGCAACGCGGACGCCTGGCTGCGGCGTTCGGCCGAGGCCGGCGACGGCGCGCTGTACTTTCCGGTGGTCAGCCGCGTGATTGGCCGCAAGCACTAGCCTGCCTCGTCGGGGGCAAGCCTTGCACCGCATGATGCAGCGCACATGGCGCGCGCCGGATTGCAGGCGTATGATTGATTCCGCCCAGACGGATCGATTGCAAGGATATACAATCGTTACCGGATACAGGGTGCGCGCCAGCGCTGCGCGTTTTTCCAAACTGCGGATGCATTGCTCGGGCCTGCCATGAAAAAAGTGATACCGGAAACGCCACCCGAATACGACCGGGCGAGAATTGTCGAGCGCCCCGACGGTTTCTATTGGCAATCCAAGGACAGCAACAAGGAATCCGGTCCGTTCCCCACGCTGCTCGAGGCGGTCGAGGACATGCAGTACAGCGCCGACTCCGACTTCGAGCCGGGAGAAAGCATAGAGCAGGCGGAGTCGGAGATCGGCATCTCCGACTGGGTCGACCCGGACACCGGCGAACTCGCCGAAGAGCTCACGCCGCGCATCGAAGACCACTGAAGGGCCTGCGCTACTGCGCCGATGGCCGCAGCTGCTTCAGTCAGCGCCCTGTCTCCACTGTGCCTGCCAGTCTGCGGATCGTGCTGCGGCTGCAGGCGCAGCACGCGCCGCTATTTGAACCGGGACGCAAAATCGCGGGATAATGCGCGAATCCGTTTCGTATTTTCTCCCCCAAACCAGGAAGGCTCAAATGGAACTCAAAAACAGCACGTTCATCGTCACCGGCGGTGCATCCGGTCTGGGTGCGGCTACTGTGCGCGCCATAGTGCAGGCGGGCGGCAATGCCGTGATTGCCGACGTGAATGCCGATGCGGGCAGCGCACTGGCAAAGGAACTCGGCAGCGCGCGCTTCATCAAGACCGACGTTGCGGCGGAAGCCGATGGCAAGGCTGCGGTGGCGCTGGCGCTCAAGGAATTCGGCGGCCTGCAGGGACTGGGCAACTG
>JAAOZY010000183.1 GCA_012274205.1 Betaproteobacteria bacterium | reverse complement strand
TGCAGCAACTGAAAGGTCGCGTGGTGATCATCGCCGCCAACGACCGCGGCACGCAGGACCGGCATCCGAGCCCGTATTCACGCCCGCTGTTCGGCAAGCAGAGCGGCGAGATGATAGGCGGCGAGATCCACGCCAACATCGTCGAGACCCTCCTCACCGGCCATTTCCCGCGCCGGCTGCCGCTCGCGGCCGAGTGGACCTATGTGCTGGCGCTGATCGCGCTGGCGGCGCTGCTTTACCTGCGCCTGCACCCTGCCGGCGGCCTCGCCGTGGCGGTGGCGCTGAGCCTGCTGTGCCTGGTGCCGGCCTGGTTCATGTTCCTGCAGGACTGGCTGCTGCCGGTGGGCCGGGTGCAGACCGCGCTCGCCATTGGGTATCTTGCCACGCTCGGCCTGCGCCTGACGGGCGAAGAGCGCGAGCGCGCGCGGCTGAAGAAGATGTTCGGCCGCTACGTGTCGGACGATGTGGTGAAGGTATTGACCGAGGGCGAGCGGCCCGACCTCGCGGGCGAATCGGTGCAGGTGACGGTGCTGTTCTCGGACATCCGCAATTTCACCACCATATCGGAAAAGCTGAACGCGCACGAGGTGGTGGAAATGCTCAACGAATATTTCAGCCGCACTACCGAGCCCATCCTGGCCGAAGGCGGGATGGTGAACAAATTCATCGGCGATGCGGTAATGGCTATTTTCGGATCGCCGGTGCGCCATTCGGACCACGCGCTCCGGGCGCTGCGCGCGGCGTTGCAGATGGCGCGCGAAGCCGAAAACTTCAAGCAATGGATGCGCGAGCGCTTCCCCGACCGCGGCCTGCCCGAATTCGGCATTGGCATAGGCGTGCACAGCGGCGAGGCGGTGATAGGCGATATCGGTTCGGTCAAGCGCACCGAATTTACCGCCATCGGGGATACCGTCAACGCCGCATCCAGGCTCGAAGGCGTGACCAAGGAAATGCACTGCGTGCTGGTGGCGAGCAAGGCTTGCGTGGATGCAGCGGGGCAGGGTGTAGTTATCGGCAAGCGCGAGACGATCA
Organism: Betaproteobacteria bacterium; assembly: GCA_012274205.1. Lineage (GTDB taxonomy): Bacteria > Pseudomonadota > Gammaproteobacteria > Burkholderiales > SG8-39 > 2-12-FULL-64-23. The sequence goes on along the minus strand of JAAOZY010000183.1, from coordinate 2,225 downwards.
AGGTCAAAGGCAAGGACGAACCGCTGGAGGTGTTCGAGATACTGGGCGTCGAAATTGCGGCCGCCAACTAAGACCCCGTAACAAGAATCCTTTTGTTACCGCCCGAATTCGGGGAGCACGACGGGAGGTCTCCCCTCGTTTTGTTAATCTAAGCAGCGGGCATGCGGGTGCCGGCCAAGCCTGCGAGTGTGACAAAGTACCTGGGAAACCGGCGGAAAAGGGGCTAGAGTTAATTACCAAAAAAAGCGGCAAACCTGAGGGAGATTCCAAAATGAAACTGCTTAAATCGGTGTTTGCGGCCGTGTCGCTGGCCCTTGCGCTGGGCGCAGGCGCCCAATCGAGCGACGTCGGTCTGGTCAATCAGCTTTCCGGCGAGGTGAGCGATGCTGGCCAGGGCGGAACCCAGTCCAAGGCGCAGGCGTTCATGAAGGTGCGCGAAGGCGATCGTTTTACCCTGCCTGACGGCGCGCAGTTGCGCCTGGTCTATTTCAACGGTAGCCGCCAGGAAACCTGGAAAGGTCCGGCGAGCTTCAAGGCCGGCAGCAAGCAAAGCGAAGCGCTGAGCGGCCAGGCGGCCGAAGCGGCGCAGCTGCCCTCCGGCGTCGCGCAGAAAATCGCGCAGGTGCCCAATCTGGTGCAAATCGCGAAGCTGGGTCGCTCCGGCGGGATCGCGGTGCGCGGCGGCGGCAAGCCCGGGCGCCTCAGCGCGGAGCAGCAGGCCGAAGTGAGCCAGGCCAAGACCAACTATGCACTGATGCGTCAGAAGGCGGCGGCCGAAGACATCACGCCCGAGCTCTATTATTACTCGGTGCTGCAGGATCACCTGCTTTACAGCGATATGAAAATGGTGACCGACGAAATGCTCAAGCGCCAGCCGAACAACCCGGAGGCGCAGGAGTTGGCCGCCTACGTGAAGAGCCGTATTTGATCTGACTGATACAGGCAGCAGAGCCCGGGGCGCTTAGGCGCCCCGTTTCATTTGCGGCGGGCGCATAATCGCCCCGGTCTGCGTTCACCACCGACGACTAATCGAAACCAATGCGCAGTTGGGACATTTTCTGCGCCGTGGTCGACAACTACGGCGACATCGGCGTCAGCTGGCGCCTGGCGCGGCAGCTGGCGGCCGAGCGCAGCCTGCGCGTGCGCCTGTGGGTCGACGACCTCGCGCCGCTGGCGCAGATTTCCCCCGACGTAGACCCGCAGCTGGAATTGCAGCAGGCACAGGGTGTCGAGCTCAGATGGTGGCGCGCGCCGTTCCCGCAGGTGGAGCCGGCGGATGTCGTGGTCGAGGCATTCGCCTGCAATCCGCCGGCAAGCTACATCGCGGCGATGGCTGCGCGCCTGCCCAAGCCGGTGTGGATCAATCTGGAATATCTGAGCGCCGAAAGCTGGGTGCTGGGCTGCCACGGACTGCCCTCGCCGCATCCGTCGCTGCCGCTGGTGAAATATTTCTACTTTCCGGGATTCACCGCCGGCACCGGCGGACTGCTGGCGGAACGCGGCCTGGCGCAGGCGCGCGCGCGGTTTCAGGGCTCGCGCGAGGAGCAAACGCGTTTCTGGAACGAGATCGGCTTGGCCGAGCCCGCCGCCGGCGAACTGCAGGTTTCGCTGTTCTGCTATCCGCATGAGGGGATCGCCGGTCTGCTGCGGGCCTGGGAGACGGGCAGCGGACCGGTGCGCTGCCTGGTGCCGGAAGGAACGGCCACGCAGGCCCTGTCCGCGTTCTTCGGCGACGAGCGCATCGTTGCCGGCGCCCAGCTGCGCCGGGGCAAGCTGCAGGCCTGCGTGTTTCCTTTCCTCGATCAGGACCACTACGACCGGCTGCTGTGGGCCTGCGATTTGAATCTCGTGCGCGGGGAGGATTCCTTCGTGCGCGCGCAGTGGGCGGCGCGGCCGCTGCTGTGGCAGATCTACCCGCAGCAGGAGGGGGCGCACGGGCCCAAGTTGCAGGCATTTCTTCAGCTCTATTGCCGGGAATTGCCGCCGGCTGGCGCAGCCTCGGCGTCAGCCCTGTGGGAGGCCTGGAACCAGGGCGACGCCGCGCGGGTCGAATTCGCCTGGCCAGGCTGGTGCGAGCACAGAGCGGAGTTCGAGGCGCATGCCCGGCGCTGGGCGGCGCAGCTCCCGGCCACCGGGGACCTCGCGAATAATCTTGCGCTTTTTTGCGAAAATTTGTTAAAATAGAACGTTTTAGACCCAATCAACCGGTTAGGAAGACAGTTTTA
>JAAOZY010000182.1 GCA_012274205.1 Betaproteobacteria bacterium | reverse complement strand
GCGCCGATGCGGGTCAGGCGATCGCCGATCAGCAGCGCGAGCGCCGGAAATATCGGCAGGATGTAGGACACCAGCTTCGAGTCGGACACGGAAAAGAACGCGAACACTACCGCGGACCACAGCAGCAGGAAGCGCTGCGGCTGAAATTCTTTCTGCGGGTCGCGCTTCCAGGCGCGCGCCAGCGTGTCGAGCAGGCTCACCGTCCAGGGCAGCATGCCCGCGAGCAGCACCGGAATGAAGTACCAGGGCGGCTGGTAGCGGCCGTGCTGCTTGGTGAGGAAGCGCTCGAAGTGCTCGTGAATGAAAAAGAAGTGAAAGAATTCCGGATTCGCGCGCGACACCGCGACGAACCAGGGCAGGCTGAGCGCGAGCAGCAGCGCGGTTCCGGCGATGAGGCGCAGGCGGCCGGCGAGGCGCCAGTCGCGCTCGACCAGGATATAGAGGACGAGCGCCGCGCCGGGCAGCACCAGGCCGATCAGCCCTTTGGACAAGAGCGCCAGCGCGAGCGCGGCCCAGGCGGCGAGCATCCAGCGTGCGCGCGCGCGCGCGTCGGCCCCGTCGCGCTGGGCCAGCAGGAAAGCGCACACCGCCGCGGACAGGAAAAAGCTCACGCCCATGTCGAGCGTGTTGACGTGGCCGATCAGCACCCAGAGCAGGCTGGAAGCCAATACCAGCGCGGCGTTCCAGCCGGCCTGCTGGCCGAACAGGCGCCGCCCGGTGAAAAATACCATGAGCACGCCGAGAAAGCCGGTGAGCGCGCTCCACAGCCTTGCGCTCCACTGGTGCTCGCCGAACAGCGTATAGGCGGCCGCCGTGGCCCAGTATTGCAGCGCCGGCTTTTCGAAGTACTTGATGCCGTTCAGGCGCGGCGTGATCCAGTCGCCGCTCGCGACCATTTCGCGCGGGATTTCGGCGTAGCGCCCCTCGTCCGGGTTGACCAGCTTGCGGTATTCGAGGTTGGAGAACCAGACCGCCGCGAACGCGAGCAGCAGCAGCAGCGTGCGGGCGAGGGCGCGGTTCAATGGAACAGGAGTGCCGCAGCGACCTTGCGGTCCTCCGCCGCGAGGATATTGAAGGTGCGGCAGGCGGCCTGCAGGTCCATGACTTCGAGGCCGATGCGCGCCTGGTGCAGCGCGCGCGTGAGTTCGGGCCGTGGAAAACGCAGGCGCGAACCGGTCCCGAGCAGCACGATTTCCGGCGCCAGCGCGGCAAGCCCGGCGAAATCCGCGGCTTCGAGCGTGTCGAAACCGGCTGGCCGCCAGTCGCTCAGGACGCGCTCGCGCAGCACCACCAGGCTGCGCTCATAGCGCGTCTGGTTGACCATGACATAGCCTTCGCCGTAAGCGGTGAAGGCGTTAGTGCCGGAAATGTTGGAAAGATGCAGCTTCAAGGGAACGCCCAAATGAGCTAAAATTATAAACTTTTTCGCGACTTACCGCGACCGACGCATCACTAAGTGGGACCATTTCAGCGTTTACGAAATGGCCCCTGGCATAGGGGAGTATGAGGGGAGATGTCCCCTCATATCGTATAAATCCAATTGCACTGCACCATATGAGACAGTTCGACCGCATCAATCGCCTGCCGCCTTACGTCTTCAACATCACCAACGAACTGAAGATGGCGGCGCGCCACGCCGGCGAAGACATCATCGACATGAGCATGGGCAACCCGGACGGGCCCACGCCGAAACACATCGTCGACAAACTGGTGGAGGCGGCGCAGCGCAACGATACGCACGGCTATTCGGTGTCCAAGGGGATACCGCGGCTGCGCCGCGCCATCACCACCTGGTACCAGCGGCGCTATGGCGTGGAATTCGATCCGGACAGCGAAGCCATCGTCACCATCGGCTCGAAGGAGGGCCTCGCGCACCTGATGCTCGCCACGCTCAACCGCGGCGATACCGTGCTGGTGCCCAATCCGAGCTATCCCATCCATATTTACGGCGCGATCATTGCAGGCGCTGATATCCGCTCGGTGCGCATGACCCCGGGGGTGGATTTCTTCGCCGAGACCGAGCGCGCGATCCGCGAACTCATCCCGAAGCCGAAAATGCTGGTGATCGGCTTCCCCTCGAATCCCACGGCGATGTGCGTGGAGCTGGAGTTCTTCGAGCGCGTGATCGCGCTGGCGAAAGCGCACGACATCATGGTGGTGCACGACCTGGCCTATGCCGACATCACCTTCGACGGCTGGAAGGCTCCCTCGATCATGCAGGTGCCGGGGGCGCGCGACGTGGCGGTGGAATTCTTCACCATGTCCAAGAGCTATAACATGGCCGGCTGGCGCGTCGGCTTCATGGTCGGCAACAAGGACCTGGTGCACGCGCTGGCGCGCATCAAGAGCTATCACGACTACGGCACCTTCGCGCCGATCCAGGTCGCCTCGATCGTGGCGCTCGAGGGTCCGCAGGAGTGCGTCGAGGAAATCCGGCTCAAGTACCAGAAGCGGCGCGACGTCATGGTGAAAGGCCTGCATGAAATGGGCTGGATGGTGGCCAATCCCAGGGCGTCGATGTACATCTGGGCGAAGATTCCCGAGCACTACGCCGGCATGGGCTCGCTCGAATTTGCGAAGAAGGTGCTCACCGACGCCAAGGTGGCGCTGTCTCCCGGCATCGGCTTCGGCGATTACGGCGACGATCATGTGCGCATTGCGCTGATCGAAAACGAAGCGCGCTCGCGCCAGGCGCTGCGCGGCATCAAGGACATGTTCAAGAAGGACGGCTTGCTGTGAGAGAAATTCCCGGGGCGCCAGGGCAATGAATCCGATCAGCGTGGGACTGCTGGGCATCGGTACGGTGGGCGGGGGCACCTGGAACGTGCTCGCGCGCAACCAGGAGGAAATCAAGCGCCGCGCCGGGCGCGGCATCCGCATCACCAAGGTCGCAGACCAGGATCTGGCGCGGGCGCAGCAGCTGGTGGGGGACAAGGCCGCTGTCACCGCCGATGCCTGGGAAGTGGTGAACGACCCGGGCATCGACATCGTGGTGGAGCTGATCGGCGGCAACGGCATTGCACGCAAGCTGGTGCTGCAGGCGATCGCCAACGGCAAGCATGTGGTCACCGCGAACAAGGCGCTGCTGGCGACCCATGGCAACGAGATCTTCGCCGCGGCGCAGGACAAGGGCGTCATGGTCGCGTTCGAAGGCGCGGTCGCGGGCGGCATCCCGATCATCAAGGCGCTGCGCGAGGGCCTCACCGCCAACCGCATCGAATGGATCGCCGGCATCATCAACGGCACCTCGAACTTTATCCTGTCGGAAATGCGCGACAAGGGCCTGCCTTTCGATACGGTGCTGAAGGAAGCGCAGCGCCTCGGTTACGCCGAAGCCGATCCGACCTTCGACATCGAAGGCGTCGACGCGGCGCACAAGCTCACCATCATGTCGGCGATCGCCTTCGGCATCCCGATGCAGTTCGACAAGGCCTACACCGAGGGCATTTCTTCGCTCACCCAGGAAGACATACGCTACGCGGAGCAGCTCGGCTACCGCATCAAGCTGCTCGGCATCACGCGCAGGACGCCCGAGGGCATCGAGCTGCGCGTGCACCCGACGCTGATCCCGGTGCGGCGCCTGATCGCCAACGTCGAGGGCGTGATGAACGCAATCCTGGTGAAGGGCGACGCCGTCGGCGCGACGCTGTACTACGGCGCCGGCGCGGGCGCCGAGCCGACCGCGAGCGCCGTGGTCGCGGACCTGGTCGACGTCACGCGCATGCACACCGCCGACCCGGAGCACCGCGTGCCCCATCTCGCATTCCAGCCCGACCAGCTGTCCGACATTGCCGTGCTGCCGATGGAGGAGGTGGTTACCTCCTACTATCTGCGCATGCGCGTGGTCGACCGGCCGGGCGTGCTTGCCGACATCACCCGCATCCTCGCCGATCACGAGGTGTCGATCGACGCCATGGTGCAGAAGGAAGCGTCCGAGGGCGAGGAGCAGGTCGACATCATCATGCTTACCCACCAGACGCGCGAAAAGCAGATCAATGCCGCCATCGTCGCGATCGAGAACCTCGCGGTGGTGACCGGCAAGGTGACGCGCATCCGGCTCGAGGAACTCGGGCGGAACTAGGCCGCGATGCGCTACGTTTCCACCCGCGGCGGCATGGCGCCGCAAAGTTTCACGCAGATACTGCTCGGCGGCCTGTGCCCTGACGGCGGACTCGCGGTTCCCGAGCGCTATCCGCAGGTGGATGCCGCCGAACTCGCGGCCTGGCGCAAGCTGTCTTACGCCGAGCTCGCATACGAGGTCATGCGCAAATTCTGCGACGATATTCCGCCGGACGACTTGCGCGCGCTGTGCGCGAAGACCTACACCAAGGAGGCATTCCGCAGCGAGGCGATCACCCCGGTGAAGACCCTGGAACCGGGCCTGCACATTCTTTGCCTGTCCAACGGCCCGACGCTCGCGTTCAAGGACATGGCGATGCAGCTGCTTGGCAACCTGTTCGAGTACGTGCTCGCCAAGTCGGGCGAGCGCATCAACATCCTCGGCGCCACCTCGGGCGACACCGGCTCCTCGGCCGAGTACGCGCTGCGGGGGAAACGCGGCGTGAACGTGTTCATGCTGTCGCCGCTGGGCAAGATGAGCGCATTCCAGACGGCGCAGATGTTCTCGCTGCAGGATGCGAACATCTTCAACATCGCGGTGCGCGGCGTGTTCGACGACTGCCAGGACATGGTGAAGACGGTGAACAAGGACGCCGCGTTCAAGCAGCGCCAAAGGATAGGCGCGGTCAATTCGATCAACTGGGCGCGGGTTGCGGCGCAGGTGGTGTATTACTTCCGCGGCTATTTCGCGGTGACATCCGGTCGAAACAGCGCGAACGAGGAACAGGTCGCATTTGCCGTGCCCTCGGGAAATTTCGGCAACATCTGCGCCGGTCACATCGCGCGCATGATGGGACTGCCGGTTGCGCAGCTGATCCTCGCCACCAACGAGAACAATGTGCTCGACGAATTCTTCCGCAGCGGCCGCTACCGCGTGCGGCCCTCGAGCCAGGTCGCGCAGACCTCCAGCCCGTCGATGGACATCTCCAAGGCGTCCAATTTCGAGCGCTTCGTCTACGACCTGGTCGGGCGCGACTCAGATCTGGTGAAAGAGCTGTGGAGCAAGGTCGACGCGGGCGGTGAGTTCGATCTCGCCGGCACGCCTTACTTCGCCAATGTGCAGGAATACGCTTTCGTGTCCGGCTCCAGCACCCACGCCGACCGGCTTGCGACCATCCGCCGGGTGTACCAGGACTACGGCGTGATGATAGACACGCATACCGCGGACGGACTCAAGGTCGGGCTGGAACAGCGGCGGCCCGGCCTCCCGCTGATCTGCCTCGAGACCGCCCTGCCGGTGAAATTCGCGCAGACCATGCGCGAGGCGCTGGGGCGCGATCCAGACTACCCGCCCGGCAGCGAGAAACTGGAGTCGCTCGCGCAGCGCTTCGAGCTGATGGATGCCGATGCCGAGGCGGTCAAGGCCCATATCGCGCGCCATAGCGGAGTTTGACCCGGGGCCGGCGGTCCGCCCCGGATTCGTTGCCAAAATTGGCACGAGACGGCCGTATCCCAAGGAAGGATGCGGGCTTGCAAAAATAATTGTTGAAGAATTGTGGCGGAGAATCGACTCGCCGCCGCATTTCGCAGCCTCGTCCCGCGGCCGCGCGAACCCGCAGCAATCCGGGCGCCCGTAGCGCTCCCGGCACAAGGTGCGCAGTTTGGCCTGATCCTCGCGGATGCGTTGCTGCGCTGTGCGCAGCGCAATATCGCCTCAGGTGCGACAGACCCGCCATCGGGCGCGGCGCGCCAGCCTCGGCCTGAGCATTGCGAGCGTGGCCACTACCGATAGTCTGGTATTGCAGAGTGGCGGGAGTGGTCCTATATATGTGGTATCCCATCCTCACGCTGCAATACGCGCGATCTTGGCCAAGACTGCATCACCGTATCGCAGCGAACCGCACCTTTTCGAACCAAAATTTAGACGATGATTACCACGCCCGCATGCTTAGATTGCATGGACCTGGTCGGCGCGCCTCCAATGAAGGAGCCGCATGGCAAACTATTGCCGGCGGAGAAGGACACTGAAGCCAGTATTCAGTTTCGCTGTACCGAGTGCGGTTTTCGCTGGTCTGTCAGCGCGCTCGGCTGGTGGAGTGTATGGGACTGACTTAGCGCTTTGCATTCAATCAATGGACGCCACAGATAGCGGAAATCCATGGCGTTACCGGTGCGCTAGCGCGATGCGTTGATGTCCGTGCCGGTCCTGACGCCCAGCAGCTTCGGACCCGCCGAATCCACGCCGACCCTGATCCAGTCCACCAGCGGCGAACCGAAGCTTTCGATGCGGGTGAAATTGACTAGCGGCTGCTGCGTCGCCGCATCGATCAGGGGATGGTCGACGCGGTAGCGGTGGGTGTCGCCGTGGATCAGGATGACCGGCTTGCCGAAGGCCAGGGTATGCGCGAGCAATGCCTGCCTCAAGGCGGCGTAGCCGTCGGCAGCGCCCGCCGGGCGCCGCAACGCGCCTTCGAAATGCGGATCGGCCTGCATCACGATGAACAGCGCCGCAACGCCGTTCTTCTTCGCGAGGTCGAAGCCCTCGGCGAGCCAGGCGGCGTTGGCCGCGCTGCGCCGCGCGTATTCCGCGTCCATGCGTGGCGTGCGGCCGAGGTTGTTGTTGCTGCCGGGGACGTTCAGGCCGATGAACAGGGCGCCGCCGAAGTTCCAGCGCACGTTCTCGCGATATTCTGAATAGCGCGGATCGGCGCTTTGGCGCGCCAGCCTGAGTTTGCGCGCGCCCAGGCTGTCGTCGCCGGCATAGAACAGCTCGCGCAGCTTTGCCAGCCGTTCCAGAGGGTCCGTTCCGCTGCGGTGGCAATCGGTCCATTCGTTGTCGCCGGGGACGTAGATGAAGGGATGGCGCACCGACTGGAACTGCTGCAGGCGCTGGGCGAACAAGGCATCGGTGCAGGGGCTGGCGCCGCCTTTGATATCGCCGACGTGCACGACGAAGGCCAGGTCTTCCCGGTTGATCTCCTCCAGCTCGCGCGCGAATGCGGGCTCTTCCAGCGCGTTGTAGGGCGCGTCGCCGACGATGGCAAAGGCAAAGCGCGCCGGCGTCTGCGCCAGACCTGGCAGCGCAAGCAGCGCCAGCAGGAGCCAAAGGACCGTGCGCCAAAGGAGCGTACCCATCAAAGGCGCTTGAGCTTGTACAACAATTCCAGCGCCTCCTTCGGGCTCAGCTCGTCGGGCTTGACCGAAGCGAGCAGATCCAGCGCCGGGTGCGGTTCGGGCGCGGGCGCGGGCGCCACCCCGGCGAACAGGTCGCTCTGGCCGCCGCGCGTGAGGCTCTGCTGCTCCAGCTGCAGCAGATAGCGTTTGGCCGCGCGCGTCACGCTGCCGGGCACGCCGGCGAGCGCCGCCACCTGCAGGCCGTAGCTTTGCGAGGCCGGGCCTTCCTCGACTGCGTGCAGGAACACGATGGAATCCTTGTGCTCCACCGCGTCGAGATGGATGTTGGCCGCCTCGCGGTATTCCAGCGCCAGCCGCGTGAGTTCGAAATAATGCGTCGCGAACAAAGTGTAGCTGCGGTTCTTTTC
>JAAOZY010000181.1 GCA_012274205.1 Betaproteobacteria bacterium | reverse complement strand
GTTTTTGAGAGATTATTAACAGCTCAAGCTTTGCTGAGTTCGAATCCTGGCGCTTGTGGGTCGGCAATGGAGGAGCGGACCGATGGCAAAAATCGTTGTGTGCAATCAGAAGGGCGGGGTGGGCAAGACCACCACCGCACTGAATCTGGCCGCGCTGCTCGCACGCCGCGGCCGCGCGCCCCTGGCGATCGACCTCGATCCGCAGGCGCACCTGTCGGCGATTTGCGAAACCCCGGCCAGCGACGGCAGCAACAGCCTGTATGCGTTTTATCAGGAACTGAAACCGCTCGCGGAACTAATACGTGCGAGCAATCGCGGCTGGTCGGTCATTCCCGCGCATCTGGACCTGTCCAAGGTCGATACCCAGTTCGGCAAGGGGCCGCGCGCCTTGCAGCGCCTGCATGCCGGCATCGTCCGGGAAAAGCTCAACACCGAACGGCCGATCCTGATGGACGCCTGCCCCTTGCTCGGCACTTTGTCGCTGAACGGCATTTTCGCCTGCGACCGGGTGCTGATCCCGATTTCGGCCGATTATCTCGCCGTGAACGGTGCGCTGCAGATCGACCGCACCCTGCGCGCGCTGGAACGCGTGCTGGAAAAGCCGCCGCTGCGGCGCTTCGTGATCACGCGCTTCGATGCGCGCCGCCGCATGTCCTGGGATATAGACCGCAAGCTGCGCGAGCGCTTCGGCGCTGAAATGTGCGAGACGCGCATCGCAGAAAGCGTGGGCCTGGCCGAGAGCCCGGCGCAGAATTGCGACGTGTTCGCGCATGCCCCCGACAGCCGCGGCGCGCGCGATTACGCGGCGCTGCTGGACGAACTCGAGGCGGCGGGCTTCCTCAACCCCTAGGGGCTGACCGGCCGGCCTATTCCGTGGGTTCAGGCACGGAACCAGGTTCCTTGCCGATCAGATTGATCGCACGCTCCAGGTCCAGCGCTTCTTCCTTCATCTGCGACTGCACTTCGTGGCAGTCGAGAATTTCGCAGTGATGGTAGATCTGCGTAACCTTGCGCTCGGCGTCGGCGCGGTCGTGCGCGGCAAACGTCAGGTTGTCCACTACGGTCCCGCCGCGGGTCTTGATCTTGAATCCAAATTTAATCACGGCTCAGTCCCCCTCCGTCTCCTGATCGACTGCTGCGGCGGATTATCGCACGTAGCGCCGATCGCCCGGCGCGCGCACCGGCGGCCTCATTTCTTCAGCAGCGGCACCAGCCCTTTCCACACGTTCGCCAATAGTGTCGGCTGCGCCGCCGCGGTCGGATGCAGGTTGTCGGCCTGGAACAGGTCGCGCCGCTGATCGATGCCCTGAAACAGATAGGGAACCAGCGCGGTCTTGTATTCGTGCGCGACCTCGGCGTAGACCTGCGCGAACTGGCGCGTATAGGTGTCGCCGTAATTCGGCGGCATGTGCATGCCCACCAGCAGCACGCTCGCACCGGCGCGCCGGCTCGCGCTGACGATGCGTTCGAGGTTGGCGCGCATTTCCCTGGCCGGCAATCCGCGCAGGCCGTCGTTCGCGCCCAGCTCGACGATGATCACGCGGGGCCGGTGCTGCGTCAGCGCCGCGGCGATGCGCGTCGCGCCGCCGCTGGTCGTTTCGCCGCTGATGCTGAGGTTGCTGACGGTATAATCGTAGCCTTCCTGCCGCAGGCGCGCCTGCAGCAGACTGGCCCAGCCTGCCTCCTGGGCCAGGCCATAGGCGGCCGACAGGCTGTCGCCATAGATCAGGATGGTGCCGCCCGCGCGGGCTGCGAGCGGCAGACTTGGCAACAACAACATCAAGCAGGTGACGATAAGTCTTCGCAACATGAGCCAGTCCATCGAAACGCCATTGATCAAAGCGGCCGGCCTGTCCAAAGTGGTGCCGAACGGGCCGGAACAACTTGTCATTCTGCATGAGATCGACCTCGCGGTCATGGCAGGCGAGGCGCTGGCCATCGTCGGCGCTTCCGGCTCGGGCAAGTCCACGCTGCTGGGCCTGCTCGCGGGGCTGGACACACCCAGTGCGGGCAGCGTGCATCTGGACGGCGCCGATCTGTTCGCGCTGGACGAGGACGGGCGCGCGGCGCTGCGCGCAAGGCTGCTCGGCTTCGTGTTCCAGTCGTTCCAGCTGCTGCCGGCGCTCAATGCGCTGGAAAACGTGATGCTGCCGCTGGAGTTGGCGGGCACCGCCGACGCGGCGCGGCGCGCGGCGGCGATGCTCGAGCGCGTCGGTTTGAGCGAACGCCTGGGGCATTACCCGAAATATCTTTCCGGCGGCGAGCAGCAGCGCGTGGCGCTGGCGCGCGCCTTCGTGATCGAGCCCAAATTGCTGCTTGCCGACGAACCCACGGGCAACCTCGATGCCGACACCGGCGCGGCCATCATCGAGCTGATGTTCGCGCTGAATGCCGCGGCCGGCACCACGCTGGTGCTGGTGACCCACGACGACGCCATCGCGCACCGCTGCCAGCGCCAGGTCCGGCTCGCCGGCGGGCGCGTCGTCGCATGACCCCGGTCAGCCTGCAACCATCCAAGCTGCCGCTGCCGCTGAAAATGCTGCTGCGCGACTGGCGCGCGGGCGAATTGCGTGTGCTCGCATTGGCGCTGCTGATCGCCGTGGCCAGCGTCACCAGTGTCGCTTTTTTCGCTGACCGCGTGTGGCAGGCGCTGACGCGCGAGGCAAACCAGATGATAGGCGCCGATGTGCTGCTGCTGTCCGATCATCAGTTTGCGCCCGAATTGAGCAAGGAGGCCGCGCGGCTGGGCCTGGCGCGCGTCGACGG
>JAAOZY010000180.1 GCA_012274205.1 Betaproteobacteria bacterium | reverse complement strand
GGCTCGGTCTATTTCGAGCGCATGAAGGAGCGCGGCTCGTACACCGTCGATGTCGCCGAGATCCGCAAGCGCGTCGACGACGCCGGCATGACCGGCGTGTTTGCCGAGACGATCGAAACGCCTCTGGCGCACACGATTCGCAGCTTCGCGCCGGCCGCCCGGGCCGCCGCCACGCTCGCGGCGAACTGATCACCGGCGGCCGGACACGCCCGCGCCGGCCGCGCTTCGCCCCTGCGCGGAGAAGTCTAATGAGGGGAAAGCCATGAGTTACGCAACACGAGTTTCAGAAATCTTCAGCGAACTGGGCATCGCATTGCCCGGCCCGTCGCCACGCGCGCTCGAAATCCGCTCACCGATCGACGGCAAGCGGATCGCCAGCGTGCCGGTGGCGACCCCGGCCGAACTGACGGCCGCGGTCGACCGGGCGCAGTCACGCTTTCTTGCGTGGCGCAACGTGCCGGCGCCGCAGCGCGGCGCACTGGTCCGGGCACTGGGCGAGAAGGTGCGCCAGCACAAGCAGGCTCTGGGGCGACTGGTCACCATCGAGACCGGCAAGATCGCGCAGGAGGGCCTGGGCGAAGTCCAGGAAGCCATCGACATCTGCGAATTCGCGCTGGGCCTGTCGCGCCAGCTCTACGGGCTTTCGATCGCGACCGAGCGGCCTGATCACAAGCTGCTGGAAACCTGGCACCCGCTGGGCGTGGTCGGCATCATCAGCGCCTTCAACTTCCCGATGGCGGTGTGGGCCTGGAACGCGTCGCTCGCGCTGGTGTGCGGCAACACGCTGGTATGGAAGCCTTCGGACAAGACGCCGCTGTCGGCGCTCGCGATCAACGGCCTGTTGCTGGCCGCGGCCCGCGAAAACGGTGTGGATCCGGACGGCCTGAGCGCGGTGGTGGTCGGCGAGCGCGACCTGGGCGAGGCCCTGGTGGCGCATCCCAGTGTGCGGCTGGTCAGTGCCACAGGCTCCACCGGCATGGGCCGCGCCGTCGGGGTGACCTGCGCGAAGCATTTCAAGCGCGCGTTGCTGGAGCTGGGCGGCAACAACGCGGCGATCGTCTGTCCGAGCGCCGACCTGAAACTGGCTGCTCGCGCCGTCACCTTTGCCGCCGTCGGAACGGCCGGGCAGCGTTGCACCAGTTTGCGGCGGCTGATCGTGCACCGTTCGATTGCCTCGCAGTTCGTCAAGCAGTTGCGCGCCGCCTACGAGGGCCTGCCGATCGGCAATCCGCTCGATGACGGCACGCTGATCGGGCCGCTGATCGATGCAGCCACCCATGAGCGCATGCAGGCCGCGCTGCACGCCGCGAAGGCGGTGGGCGCAACCGTGCATTTCGGCGAGCGGGTTGCCGGCGTCGCCGGCGGCTGCTACGTGCGTCCGGCGCTGGTCGAGATGTCGGCGCAGGCCGGGCCGATGTGCGACGAGACCTTCGCGCCGATCCTGTACGTGCTGCCCTACGACAGTTTGGAAGAGGCGATCGCATTGAACAACGCAGTGGCCCACGGCCTGTCGTCGGCGATCTTCACGCGCGACCTGCAGGAAGCCGAGATCTTCACGTCGGCGCGCGGTTCAGACTGCGGCATCGCCAACGTCAACATCGGCACCAGCGGCGCCGAGATCGGCGGCGCTTTCGGCGGCGAGAAGGAAACCGGCGGTGGCCGCGAATCCGGGTCGGATGCCTGGAAGAACTACATGCGGCGGGCGACGAACACGATCAACTACGGAATGAGCTTGCCTCTGGCGCAGGGGATCAAGTTCGAGATCTGAAGTCCGAAATCCGAAATCGGACTTCCGGACGCAGAGGGCGCAAAAGCCGCAGAAGACGCAAAAGAATCCAAGACAGCAAATAAATCAAAAGGGATTCGGGTTTCCTTCTGCGTCTTTTGCGTACCTTTGCGTCTTCTGCGTCCGGGAGTTCTGTATCTATCTTCAAAGCAGCGGTTTCAGCAGCAGCATCACCGCCGCGATCGCCGAGACGGCCAGCACGGCCGGCTTGATTCCGCGCTTGCTCTTGTCGACGTGGCGCACCAGGTAGCGCGACAGCGCGAAACCGAGCAGCACCGGCGGCACCAGCCAGGCCGTCGACACGGCCTGGGCCAAGGTGAAGCGACCGACCACCGCCAGCGTCACCAGCGAAAAGGCGGCGCCCAGCATCAGGAAAGCGCCCATGGTCGCGCGCACCTTGGGGCCCGGCATGTTCTGGTACACCAGCGCCATCGGCGGCGCGCCGACTGAGGTGATGGTGCCCATGAAACCCGAAGCCAGCCCCGCCGCGAGCAGGTTGCGCGGCGTCGGCAACAAGCGCCAGCGCGTCATGCTCAGCGCGATCGCGGCCAGGATCATGAGAGCGAACAGCGAACCGAAGACCGATAGCGGCAGTGCCACGATGACCGCGCCGGCCGCCAGGGTGCCGGCGATGCGTCCGCTGATGGCCAGCCCGAGTTCGCCCACGTGGACCGAGCGGAACTCCCGCGTCGTCGTCATCGCGGCGAGCAACAGTCCGAGCAGGAGGACCGGCCCCGGCACCAGCTCGGGCGCCAGGATGGCCAGGAGCGGCGCCGACAGCACGCCGAATCCGATGCCCACCGATGCCTGGAGGGCAGCTCCGGTGGCGACGATCACCCACACCACCGGCATGCTGTTGACGAGCACTGCGTCAGTCGATCGTGATCTTGGCTTTGGTGATCACGTCGGCCCAGTGCTTGCGCGTATCGGCAATCCAGGCGGCGGACTGCTGCGCATTGAGCTTGGTCGGGGCGTAGTCGGCCATCTTGTTCAGGTCGCGCACTTCCTGCGTGTCCATCGCCAATGCGACTTCGCGCGCCAGCAGCTGGACGATCTCGGGAGGCGTTGCCGCCGGCGCCGCCAGCACATAGGCGAAGTTGGCGCTGAAGCTGGGGTAGCCGGACTCGGCGACCGTGGGCAGGTCGGGCGTCCCCGGCGAGCGCTGGCTGCCGGACGAGGCGATCGCGCGCAGCTTGCCGGCCTTGGCTTGGGGCAGCACGCCGCTGCCGACGGCGAAGAGCGAATCGACCTGCCCGCCGATGACGTCGATCACGGACTGGCCGGTGCCTTTGTAGGGAATGTGCACCATCTCCAGGCCCGCCGTGTTCAGGAATGCCGCCATCGTCAGGTGGCTGGGCGAGCCATTCCCGCCGGACGCGTAGGTGATCTTCCTGGTCTTGGCGTAGTCGACGAATTCTTTCAGCGTCGTCGCCTTGATGGCGGGATTGACCACCAGCACCTGGGCGTAGGTCACCGGCACCGAGACGACGGCGAAGTCCTTGGCCACGTCGAACGGCATCTTCGCGTACAGCGACGGGTTCACGGTAAAGGTGGTGTCCAGCGCGAACAGCAGGGTATAGCCGTCGGCCGGGGCCTTCGCGACGATTTCGGCACCGACGTTTCCGCCGGCGCCCGCCCGGTTGTCCACGATGAAGGTCTGGTTCAGGTGCTTGCCCACCTGCGTCAGCACCGCGCGTGCAAACGCATCGAGCGGGCCGGGTACCGTGGTGATCACCACGCGCACCGGCTTTTCCGGATAGGCGCCCTGGGCCAGCGCACCGCCGGTTGCCAGCGAGAGCGCGACGATGGCACCCAGCTTGTTGACTAGTTTCACTTTCGATTCCTTGAAAAGTTGCCGGCCATTTCGAGCCCGCGGGTTGAACATCAGAACAAAATCACGGCAAAGAAGGTCGATATGGCAAGGCCCGCCAGAACCGGTATCGCCAACACACGAACGGTTTCTTGCACCGGTACCCGGCAGAATCCCGCCACTGCGATCAGGGAGGACCAGGCAATCAGGGTTCCGCCGCCTGTCCATACGGCGCCCATTTGGCCTACTGCGGCCAGAGTCGCGGCGTCGACCCCCGAACCAGATGCCAAAGCCCCGGACAGTGCACCAGTGAGCGGCAGACCCGCAAATCCGGACCCGTCTATTCCGGTGATCATGCCAACGATCAGGATGCCGTACGCTACAAAGAACTTGCTCGCCGGGATCCAGTGCTCCGCGTGCTTGACCAGTTCGAACAGCAGTGAGGGGGCCTTGTCGGCCGGCAACCCCAGAATGGCCGCCGCCGTCTCGCTCGCGCCTAGAAAGAAGAAACCGGCAATTGGCAGGACGGATCCCATCGCCCGGAACGCAAAGACAAGACCTTCCGTGACGTGATCGGCACTTGCTTCTAGCATCTTGCGCCCGCCATGCATCGCGAGGGTGGCGAAAATCATGAGCGCCCCGGCCATTCCGCCAACGAGCGAGGCAGCGTCCCCGCCTTTGATCGTGGGAAGCCCGCTAACGAGCTTCGGGAGCACCATCAGGGCTACGACGCCGATGAACGCGATGGGCGTCACCACTGCAAACAGCTTGGACCACTTGACCTGGCTCGCGCCTACGCCCTCGAGTTCGCGCCTGACGTCTGCGTTGGTTTCAAGCGGCTCGTCGCGGCTCGTCCCCCGCGCAATTTCCTCCTTATGCGTTGTTCCCCCCAGAGACACACCTTGGGCGGGTTGGTTTGCAGCCCTCGCGTGCCATTGATCAAGCAGATGCTGGCTGGGCGGCAGGAAGGTGCCCCGCAGCGAAAAATAGGCCCATATCAGCGCGATGCCACCGGTGATCAGCGAGAGCACCAAAGATCGATCGGCCACCACGGAGGCCAGGACACCTGCAGCTTTCGCGCTGATTCCGGGCGCCACGCCAATCACATAGTCCGAGGACAAGGCCATCCCCTGGCCCGCGATCGCTATCACTGCAGCACCAGCCATGGGAGGCAGTCCCGCTGCTATTGCGGCAGGTAGCAGGACCGCAGCGATCAGGGGCACCGCTGGTGTTGGCCAGAAGAACAGCGATACGACGTATGTCAGCAAGGCAATCACGAAGTAGGAAATGTGCCCGTTCTTCATGACTGCGCGAAAAGGTTCGACCATCCGAACGTCGGATCGGAGCTCCTTTAAGGAATTGAGGAGAGCCGTCATCAGCGCGATCACCAGAAAGATGCTGAACAGCTCTTTCGCAGCGACAAAGGTTGCGTTGAAGATTCCGCCCAATGCAGCGACCGGGCTGCCCGTCCACGCGAGAATCACCAGAAATGTCGCGACGATTGATGGGACAACGACGTTGGCTCGCATGATCATCGTCAGCACGATGACCCCCACGCCGGCTAGATAAGTCCAATGGGCCAGGGTGAGGCCCGTGGTTGGTTCCATTTTTCGTGTCTCCTGTGCCTCTCGGCTACCACTTGGGGGACGGCATCCGCTCGTCTGAGGGGTGCCGCGCTGTGCAGTTGCCTTGCTGCTCGAAATCCCTGCCTGCTTTTGCTACCGATTCTTGCGCGTCGGATATTGAAAACAAAACCGTGGGCGCAGATCCGGTCAAGCTCGCGCGGTGCGACAGGACCGACTTCTTCGCCTCATTGACTGTTGCGGGAGAACCCCATGGATCCCCGGAAAAATCCCGAGTGCCGGGCCACTCCAAGAGCTCGAAGGCCTGCAGCAGCATCGCGAACGGGAGTAGCGCCGCATGGGGGTGGGTAGCCACTGGCACCACAGCGGTTTCAGCGCGGCGACCCAACGCGCGGCGAAAGTGCGGAGAGAACAGAGTTCCCCCGCACGCGGCAGAAGTCGGTGGTGCCTGGCATTGGATCGATTGTCGCAAGTGACAGACGGCGGCCAACGCAGCGAATCCGTACCCGTTGACTTAAATCAACGTCGGAAAAATGAGGTTCCGCAGCAGGATGCATGGGTTCCGGGTTTACCTGATGCGCATCGGGCCAGACCCAGCCTGATCCGCTTGATCCAGCAGCTGCCATGCCAGTCCGGCCACGGCCACGTCCTGCAGTCCGACGCCGACCGTCTTGTAGATCGTGACTTCGGCCGCTTCGCGACGGCCCTGTGCGCGGCCGGTCACCAGATCGGCGAGTTCCACCAGTTTGGAATTCGGAAGCGCAGCGGGATCGGCCAGCACGATATCGCCCGCCTCCACCGTGGTCTGCGGCATCCAATCGACCGCCATCAGCGAAGAGCGCGCCAGCGTGGCGTCGTCGAGTTCGCGGGTATCGGGCAGGCTGGAGCCGACGGCGGCGATGAAAGCGCCCGGTGTCAATTGCTCGCCGCGAAAGAGCGGCGTCCTGGAACGCGAGGCGGTGACCACGATGTCGGCGCCGTCCAGCGCCGCGGCTGCTTCGCACCGGCGCACCGCGATACCGCACGTGTCTTGGAGTTCGCGCGCAGCCGCGTCGGTGAGCGACCGCGAACAAACCCGGATTTCCGTGAGCGGAAAAGCCTGCGCCATCTGCAGCGCGTGTGCGCGTCCTTGTGTGCCCAGGCCGAACACCGCGAGCCGGCGCGACTCGGGCCGAGCCAGGTGGCGCGCGGCAATCACGGAACAAGCAGCCGTCCGGAGCCGGGTGATCGCCGCCGCGTCGAACGAGGCCAGCGCGC